>JBATAQ010000286.1:0-19326 GCA_049661925.1 Dokdonella sp. | reverse complement strand
CAGCGCGCCGGGGCCGTGCGACGCGAACAAGTCAATTCGCCATTCGATCTTCGTCCCGTCTCGTTCAATCCCGGCGCGCTGCGCGTGCCGGGCTACGGCTAAGTTGCTGACTTCGCTGGAACGGCGTCGTTGCTGTGTCGTCACGCATCTGGGCATTCGAGTCGTGGTCGAGAGTGCAACGTCGGCTCAGAGGAAAGTTGCTATGTCACTCAACGTCAACCGCTGCACATTCGGCACGCGGCAATCGGGCACGGCGTGGCCGACGACCAGCAACAGGTAAGGCATTTCGTTCTTCGGACGACCCAGTATCTCGTTGAGAAACCCCATCGGGCTGGGTGTGTGGGTAAGGCTGGAAAGCCCAGCCTGGTGCAATGCAGCGATCAACATTCCAGTCGCGATGCCGACTGATTCGTGTGGGTAGTAGCGCTTGCGCTTCTTGCCCTCATCGTCGTATCCGAAACGCTCGTAGAACACACCGATCAACCACGGTGCGGTTTCGAGGAAGGGCTTTTCCGCATCGGTGCCGAGTGCCGCCAAGGCATCCAGCCACTCTTCCGGTGCGCGGCGCGAATAGAACTCGCGCTCTTCCGCTTCCGCTGCAACGCGGATGCGCGACTTGATGGACGCATCCTGCACGGCTACGAAGCGCCACGGCTGCTGGTTGGCGCCGCTCGGTGCGGTACCGGCAGCGCGAAGGCATTGTTCAATCAGTTCACGCGGTACGTCTTTGTCAGTGTAGTCACGAACGGAGCGGCGTTTCGCGAGCAGGTCGGCGTATGTGCGTGCCGCCGCGATTCGCTCGTCGTCGCATATTGCAGGCAGATGCGGCAAGGGAATTGTGTCGATTCCAGTCATCGATCGATCTTCGCATGATCGGTCGGAAGGTTGGAGCTGCGGATCAGCCCTCCTCTCGTCATTCCTGCCTACGCAGGAATGACGAAGTGGATGGTTTTCGCGCAGGGGGCAGCTATCATCGGGGGAAATTCACAGTGGGGAGTAGAGATCAATGGCTGCACGTATTTCTGTTCGCATGACGATCTTGTTGATGGCGATTGCGGCGGCAAGCCCTGCGCTTGCTGGCGTAGCAGCAGCCCCGGCGCAAGCGGATGCAGCAGCATTGAAGGGTCCATTCCCTTGGAACTACGAGGGAATCAAGCCGCGCCCGGCACAACCGACGCTGTTGGGCGGTGCCTGTCCGTCAACGACACCGACGCCGCGAGTGCTTCTGGCCGGCGATAGCTGGGCGCAGTACATGTGGGACGACAACGCGCACAACATCACCTTCGACAAATTTGGCCAGGCCGACAAACTGGCCGTGAGCCGTTCGCTGGGCTCCAACCCGGGCGCGAACTACACCGGACCGGAGTACGCGATATCCGGCAGCGAGGCGCGCGAGTGGGTCGATACGGCGAATTATCCGTGGATCGCCAACGTCGCTGCGGAACTCAATGCGAACCCGTCCATCGATTCGATCATGTTCAGCCTGGGCGGCAACGACATCCTCGCCGGCAAATCCGGAGGCGGCTTCTACAAAGACATGAACCTCGATGTGCCGGGGTCTAAGGAAGCGCTGTTCGCGACGATTCTTGCCAACAGCACCACGATCACCAATGCATTCACGGCGGTACGTCCGAATGTTGATGTGCTGGTTTCGAGTTACGAGTATCCAAACTTCAATGTCACCACGCTGTTCTGCGGCATCTACGCCTGCCCGAAGCGCCGCGATCTGAGCCGCGACCCCGATGGTGCCTTGATTACCGACATCGAAATCAACACGATGAACATCGACGTCGAGACCCAGCGCATCGCCTGGACCAATGCCAACACACGCCTGCATTTCGACAATGGCGATGGCGAAATGCACTACTTCTACGGCGATGGCGTCGCTGCACCTGGAGCGCTTGCGCGCCCCGGGCAGATGGCGCCGCTGTATACACCCTTCCCCGGCGGCAACCCGTTGCGCCCGAGCCTGCGCTCGAATTTCCGGCTCACTGCAGGGTTCATTTCGGCCGACCCCATCCATCTCAATCCGGCCGGCTACCTGTACAAAGTGGCCGTGCAGACCGATGCGTATTTCTTTCCCAGGTTTCGCGGAGCCGTTTCCACCACCTTGCAGTCGCTCGGTGGCAATCAGGATGGCTGGACCGACGGCGTCAGCGTAGGCACCGATACGATTCGCATGGGCGATGACGGCACCCGTCTGACCCACGGCGTCGTCACCTTCGACACCAGTACCATTCCGCCCGACGAAACGATTGAATCAGCCAGCATCTATCTGTTGCAGGACGCGCGCAGCGGTACCAACCCGTTCACCAGCGGCAACCTTGGAGCGCCTCGCCTTGACGTCGCGGGCCAATTCGGCGCACCGCAAGTGGAACCCAGCGATGCGACAGCGCCCGCGACGGCGAGCGATGCTGGTTGCTTTGTCGGTTCGGCGAACGCGAAGTACTACGCCTTGCGTATCGACTTGACGCCGGCCGCCATCGCCGCAATCCGCCGCGATGGCATCACCCAATTCCGAGTGCAGTTCTCGAACGTCAATCCGGGTACGGACCGGGTCAACTTCAGTGCCGGCGATGCGGTTCTGGCTCCTGCGGAACTAGTGTCTACGCTCAGCACCATCGATGAAGTGCAGGGCGACGGCAGTATCCGTAACCGTGAGGTCGACGCCGTGTCGGTCGCCAATCGCGGACTTGCAGATCTGCTCGGTAGCGCCAAGCCCTTCCTCGACATTCGCTATGCCGACAACGACACATTGTTCAAGAATGGATTCGACGGCGCCGTCCATGTCGCGGCACATCGGTAGGGATGCTCCAGGCTTTCGGGCCTCGCTAACATCCGCGCCGTCATCGGTGCGGCTCATTGCCAGCGCGTTTGGTTGAACGCAAACGCGTAGTCACGAGGGCAATGCCGCCAAGCACCGCGACACTCGCAACAGCGAGACGCGCGCTTATCGGCTCGGCCAACGCGACAACGCCACCCAGTGCAGCAATCAGTGGAACGCTCAATTGGACGATCGCGGCGGTCGTGGATTTGAGCGCCGGCAACGTTGCATACCAGATCGCGTAGCCGATGCCTGACGTGATTGCTCCTGACGCGATGGCGTAGCTGATTCCTGCCGCGTCCCACGCGAGGTTTCGATTCACCACGAGCGTTGCGATGACCAACACGATTGCCATCGGAACGGTGCGCAGAAAATTGCCAGCAGTGACGCCAACAGGATCACCCGCGCCGCGTCCGCGCAACGAGTACCCACCCCAAGCCATGCCTGCGATTAGCATCAACACGGAAGCAGATATTGGCGGTGCCGACAGTCCCGGCAACAGAAAGCCGACCAGGCCAGCGATGGCGAGCAATACGCCTGCCCGTTGCCACGCGCGCAGACGCTCTCCGTTCCACAAGCCATAGCCGATCATCGTCACCTGCACGGCGCCGAACAGTACCAGCGCTCCCGCAGCGGCGGAAAGGCCGACATAGGCAAACGAGAAAGCGGCTGCGTAAGCGAACAGCGCGAGAGCCGACAACCAGTTCCCGTCGCCTGCTTGTGGTCTCGTTCGCAATCGCACGATGAGTGCGAGAGCGAGCGCGCCTGCAACCAGGCGAATCGCCGCGAACGTCGCCGGGTCGATGCTGGTTTCCTTCAACGCGAGTCGGCACAGCACCGAGTTTGCCGCGAACGCGATCATCGCCAATGTGGTCAGCACGATGACGCGCATTGAAGTTGATTGAATGGCTGCTAATCGGGCCGCTAACCAATCGTCAGCGCGGCACCTTCACGCCAGTCGCAAGCGCAAAATCAATCCCCGCACACAGCGCCGCAACCTGCGCATCGTTGCATTGCTGAACAGTCGCGCGAGGGCTGTCGGGATAGACCTCGGTCGTCGTCGTGAACGGTGCATTGGTGACGCCGGCACACAGACCGAGTTGCTTGAACGGATAGCGGATCACGCCAGGCGAAATCACCGCCGAGCCAATGATTTCTCCATTCGCGTCAGCCGGCGCGATATGAGTCACCTTCTCGACCGCAGCGATCATCGCCTGCTGAAATTCCGGCTGTGGGTCGTCAGAGTCATCGACCAGGTAAAAGCCATCCGGAATTTCCCCAGGCTCGTATGCCTCGCCATCGCGCGCGGCCAGCGCGGGGCGAAATTCCGATTCATCAGTATCGGTGGTTTCATGCAGGTCGATATGCACCAGCACGCGATCACGGAATGATTCGACCATCAGCATCAGCGCCGACGATTCCTGCGTCGGCTTGTCCGCCCGGAACGAACGATTCGGGTCCATCGCTTCGCGATTCCAGCGGTGGATCATCTCGTACGCCCACGGGCTCACGCAGGGTGCGACGACCAGATTGACGCGCCCTGCGTAGTCCGCCGCGTGCTGGTCGACAAATTGCAAGGCGCCATGCACGCCGCTGGTTTCATAGCCGTGCACGCCACCGGTGACCAGCACGACTGGCAAGTCGTCGCTCCAGTCACGGCTCTTGATCGCGAACAGCGGGTACCGGTCGGCATCGTGATCGAGCCGTCCGTACTCGACCACGTCGAAGCGCGAACGAAAGCTCTCAATCCTCCTCAACACGTCATCGGCGTAGCCACGCTTGGCCGACTGTCGCGCCAGCCACTCGGCACGCTCCGCATCGCCCCAGGCAACGCCGGGTGTTCCGATCGGGTAGGGGTTTGAATTGGCCATTGATCTATACCTTTCATGTGATGAGGACGCCAACAAGCATGCACGCAGGTCAACAACACGTCGCGCTACTTTTCAGTGTGGCAATGCTGCGGAATCCGCATGGTCCAAATTCTCTCTCAGGAAGCCGGCGATTCCGTTCCACAGCGTGTGCAGGTCTTTGTCGCCAAAGCCATGCCCGGCATTCTTGAAAACGTAACCGACCGGCGGACGACCGTCCATCGCCAGCACACGTTGCAAGCGACGGCTATGTTCGAAATCGACGCGTTCATCCTCCTCACCGTGGGCCAGCATCACCGGAACGCGCAGCTCGCGGAAGTGATAAAGCGGCGAGGTTTCCATCATCTCGGCAGCATCCTTGACCGGATCGCCGACAATTTTCTCGAGCTGCTCACGACCAACTTTGCTACGCCCACTGTCGCTTGCCGTGAAAAAAAGCATCTTGTCGCTGATTCCGGCCACCGAGACGACGCATCGGAACCGATCCGGCCAGCGGATGGCGGAAACCAGCGACGAATAGCCGCCGTAGCTCGAACCGACGGCACACATCCTGCTTGCATCCAGCGGATATTCGCCGAGCACGCGCTGAAGCACGGTGTCGATGTCGTCTTCGATCAACTTGCCATAGTTGCGTTCGCCGGCCTCGCGGAACGCTTTTCCGTAGCCGCTCGAGCCACGGAAATTGACGCGCAACACCGCGTAGCCGAGTGATGCAAGAAACTGCACGTCGCGATCAAAATGGAGGTCGTCGCTGATGCCGATCGGCCCGCCATGGGCGAGGACGATCAGCGGACGCTTTCCTTCGCCAGCCGGCAAGGTCAGGAATCCCTCGATTTCCGTTCCATCGGCCGCCTTTGCCGCCACTCGCACGGTCGGTGCGAATTTCACCTTGGCAAGCGCGGGCATGACATCGTCGATCAACGAGGCCTGACGCTTCGCCACATCCAGATGGAATAGCTGGGGCGGCTGGTCGGCGCTGTCCACCTCCAGGATCAATTGGCTTGCATCGCGATTGCGGTCGATCACCATCACGGTCTTGCCATTGAAAGCGCGCCCGAGCATTTCCGCACGTCCCTGGTTGCCCTGATCGAAATACTCGCTGACGAGTCGGCCGCCTTCGTAATAGTTGACGCCAATCGGATTGCGACGACTGTCGAGAATCGGTGCAACCACGTCGATGCCAGCCTTGCTGAAGAGCGTTTTCGAGATTGCCTTCGTCGCGGTGTCGAAGGCGACCAGATCGGCCTGCGCCCTGTCTTCCTCGGTCACGCCGTAGAGCGTCGCCCCGTCCCACGACAGGCCCATAGGTTGAAAGCCGCCACCAGCCTTGAACGTGAACACTTCTTCGCAAGCCGCCTTCGTGCACTTCATCAGCACGCGAGCGTCGCCCTCGCTCGCCAGCGCAATCCTGAGCTCGCCATCACCATCGGTGAGCCACCACAAATCGTTCTCAATCTGCTTGTTGAGCCGTGTCTCGGCTGTCGGCTTGAATGATCGCAGCGCGGCTTCGCTGCCGATGTCCAATTTGTGGACCAGCATCCGACCGCGACTGTCGATGTTCGTAAACAAGATATGCCCCGGGTCGTTTGGCAGCACGTCCACGACGCGTCCTTCGACCGGCACCTTCCAGCGCTGGAAATTGCGCTTGCCGGTCGCGTCGCTGCCAACAGTAAAGATGTTGATGAGCTGCGGCGCACCCGAGCGCCCCATCGAAACGACCAGCGCGTTGTCGCCGGACCAGTTGATCGCCGTGAAGGGAAAGTCGCTGCGAACCAGCGAGGTGGCGATGCCACTGACCAGATCAACGAGGTCCAGCGTCCACGCATCCTGGCCTTCGACACGAGTTTGTTCGGCGAGCAACTGCCCCGATGGGCTAAGGTTGACCGAGGTGACGTGGTCGGCGCGCCACAACAACTCGGGTGTCAGGCTGAGCTTGGTGGGCTTGGGCGGCTCGAGAAGTTTGGAGGCGGGCAACGATTTCCCGGCGGCGGCCCTGCGCAGCTCGCGATAGAAATCCGGGAACGGATCGGGGTAGTGACCGACGTACTCAAAGGTGTACCGAGCAAAGACGGCGGGGTACTCGGTTTCCAGCCAGTCCAGTGCGGTGAGTCCGCGATTGGCAAGATGAATATCGGCACCAAAGTAACCCGTCGGACGGAATACAAGGTCGCCGACATAGGTGATGCGACCTGGCTTTACGTCGAATTCGTAGTCTGGAATATTGCTGAAACGATAGCGAAACGACGAAAACATCGCGATCTCGCTCCAGCGATATTTTCCTGCCGGTGCGCTATACAGCCGAAGCGTTCGTCCCGTCGGCAGATTGGCCAGCACGCCCGCCGCGAGCATGTTTCCATCCTTGCGAATGTGCACCGCAGTCAGTGGGATGTTGGTGTCGATGGCGACCAGCAAGAGCCCTTCGTCCGCATCCAGTTTCGGATCGCTGCCCGAACGCACCGACGACAAGGCCGTCGCACTGCTTGCAAATGCAAATCCGGCCATTGCAAGCAATGTGATGGCGACCATACGAATCGTTTGATGCTGTGTCGACGCCGTAACTTCTCTTCGGCTTGCCATTTCGATACTCCCTTTCAAGGCGACGCCCTTCGCAGTGAAGGCGTTCCGACCGTAACCGCAGAATAGTCAAAATTGCGCGGGGGCGCATGTTCACCCGAGACGCATGGCGGGCAACGCCTGCGGACCGTCGACTCAATACCCGCGCTGGCGATCAACGATGCCGCTGACCGGCTCACCGGCCTGCAACTTGCGAATCTTGTCGGCCACTTGGTGGCAGGCGATAGCGTGTGGTGTCAGGGCGGCGATATGAGGAGTGATGCGGACACGCGGATGGGTCCAGTAGCGATGATCCGCTGGCAGCGGTTCGGTGTTGAAAACATCGAGGTAGGCTTGGGCGATGTGGTCCGCGTCGAGCGCCTCGAGCAAAGCCGTGTCGTCGACGAGTTCGCCGCGCGACAGATTGGCAATTGCTGCTCCAGCGGGGAGCCTGGCGATTTGCTCGCGATCCATCAGCCCTATGGTCTCGCGCGTGACCGGCAGCATCAACAATAAGAGTTCGCTACCTGCGAGCAGTCTGTCCAAGCCGTCGGTGCCTGACTCGCAGGTCACGCCCGAAATAGACTTCGCAGATCGGCTCCAGCCCGATACCGAGAAACCGAATGCGGCAAGCGAACCGGCGACTGCGCCACCCAGCACACCCAACCCAAGTACACCGACGCGGAATTCATCGCGCGTGCGCGTCGGCAGCCGAGCCCAACGCCGGTCGGCTTGCGCGTGCTCGTAGGTCGGCATCGCGCGGAACTCGCGCAAGGCGATATACATCGCGTACTCCTCCATCTGCTCGGCCATGCCGACATCTTCCATGCGGATAAGCGGTACGTCCGCTGGCAGCGACGGCATCGCGAGCAAACCATTAACGCCGGCACCGAGCGAGAACAGCGCCTTCAATCCACGCTGACGTTCGAATAATTCCGGCGGTGGATTCCAGACCACCGCGTAATCGCACGGCGGCGCGTCCAGCCCCACGTGTACGCGCGCACCGGGCAGGCACGTCGCCAGCGCATCGCGCCAGGAGTTCTGGTCCTTGGCCGTGCAGATGAGGACATCGATTGGCTGGCTCACGGCGCGTACCGGTCAAGTAAAGAGGCAGAATACGGATCGACGCGGCCGCAATCCATCGCAGGCACTATGGATCAGCACCCGCACGAGCATCGACTCCGCTGCACTCGACAGGAAAACGATCATGCGCAGGACCTCAACTGCATTCATCACGCCATCGTTGGTCGTCATCATGATTGCCGTCATGGCACTGGGTGCCTGCGCAACGGCGGCGACGAAAAATCCAACGTCTTCTACCGATGGCAGGATCTCACCAGCCGATGCATTCAAGGGCACCACCGCGCTGGACGGATTGCTACCGGTCCATGTGGATCGCAACGACGGTCGCATCCTCATCACCCTCCCAGCTGCGCAAGCCGACGGGACGTCGGTGCGCTTGCTTTACGCGACGGCGTTGCGCACCGGCCTTGGCTCCGCGCCAACCTTCCTTGATCGCGGTCGCGTCGGTACTACGCAGCTGCTCGCTTTTCGACGCTACGGCAAGAAGGTCGCCGCAGTTTTCGAAAATCCAAGATTTCGCGCTGCTACTGGCGATGGTTCGGCGAGTACCGACTTCGCCAACTCGATCGCGTGGATGGGCGATATCGTGACGACGCTGGCGGATGGATCAATGCTGATCGATCTCGCCAGCTTTCTCAGCTCGGATACTTTGGGCATCTCGCAATCGCTCGACCAAAGCGGCGATACCTTTGGCGTCGGCGGTGCACAAGGTGCCGGCAAGGACTTCTTGCTCGACGACAAACGTAGCTCGGCTGACGCCGCTTCGTTGAAGCTGTTTCCGGACAATCTTGAAGTCGATGCGGTTCAAACCTACGCATCAAAATCACCCGGCGACGAGGTTGCCAACATCGCCCCGGATGCACGTCAGGTCAGTTTCACCGTGCACCACAGTTTCGTGCGCTTGCCGGGGTCAGGATTCCGGCCGATGCGCTTCGATCCGCGTGTCGGTGGATTCGCAACACAGGTGCTGGATTTTGGTGCACCACTGGGAAGTGATGTTGTGCGAGATGTTGCGAACCGTTTCCGGCTCGACAAGGTCGATCCAGGCGCGGAACGATCGCGCGTCGTCAAACCGATCGTTTTCTACCTGGACTCGCATGCGCCGGAACCGATCCGCGGCGCGCTGATGGAAGGCATCGGCTGGTGGAGCAAGGCCTTCGATGCGACCGGCTACATCGATGCGTTCCAGGTGAAATTACTGCCCGCTGATGTCGATCCGATGGACGTTCGCTACAACGTCGTCAACTGGGTTGATCGAGCCACGCGCGGCTGGTCGTACGGTCAACAGATCGTAGATCCGCGCACTGGTGAGATCGTCAAGGGCATGGTCGTGCTGGGTTCGCTGCGTGTGCGCCAGGACATCCAGATTTTCACCGGGTTGGTTGGTGCTGCGCAAATTGGCAACGGAGGTCCCAACGATCCCGTGCAGACCGCCTTGGCGCGTCTGCGCCAACTGGGTGCGCACGAAGTTGGCCACACCTTGGGTTTCGCGCACAATTTTGCTGCCAGCACGCAGGATCGCGCATCAGTGATGGACTACCCACCACCACGCATCGACCTGGTCGATGGCCGTGCCGACCTTAGCCACGCGTACGCCGTTGGTGTCGGCGGATGGGACATGGCGACGGTCGATTGGTTGTATGGCGAACCGGCACCGGGCGGCAATGCGCAACATCGCGCCGATGCCACGGCGACAGCCATCGTTGAATCCGGCCTTCGCTACATCGTCGATGACGACGCACGCGCCGACGACAACGCACAGCCTTGGGCATCGCTGTGGGACGACGGTGCCGATCCGACCGCCGAACTCATCCGCTTGATGGGCGTGCGCCGCGTTGCCATCGATCATTTCGGACTTGATGCATTGAGCCCCGGCGAAGCTGTCTCGAATCTGCCGCGTCGCTTCGTGCCGATCTGGCTATTGCATCGCTATCAGACGGCGGCTGCGGCGAAGCTGATGGGTGGCGTCGAGTTGAGCTATGCGGTCAATGGCGGTGGTCGCGAGCTATCAGCTGCCGTTCCCGCACGGCAGCAACGCGCCGCGCTTGATGCCGTGCTCGGCACACTAGCAGCGGAACAACTGCGCGTGCCAAAGCGTCTGCTGCCGCTACTGTCCGCGGCACGCAACGGCAGTCCAAATCGGCAACATCAAATTGAGTTGATCGACAGTGCCAGCGGCACGCCGTTCAACGCGCTCGACGCCGCCGACGTGGCTGCCGAGCTGACACTGCACGCCCTGCTTGCGCCGAAGCGGCTGGCGCGTATCGATGCCCAACATGCCGCTGATTCGAATGCGCTGGGTATCAGCGAACTGCTCGACCGGCTGATGGCGACGACCCTGCCAGGCACGACCGATGCCGTGTCACGCCGCATCGCCTACCGCACCTTGCTGACGCTGGCACACGTCGCCCGCAACAGGTCAACCACGCCCGATGTGGCCGCTCAACTGGATCAACGCGTCCACGCGTCTGCCACCACACTGGCATACCGTCGCGGCGATGCGGCTGAGCGTGCGTGGGCGGCGAGCTTGTCGCGATTGCTGCTTGATCCGCAGCAACTGGACAAGCTCCTCAGCGAGCAGGCGCGAACCGTCGGCATTCCACCGGGCTCGCCGATTGGCGCTGAAAGCGATTGGATGACGATGCCACAAGGCAACCCGAGCGGCATTGAGTGACGCCGTTGGCAATCGAGCATTTCACGAGGTACACGCATGCACCCACTGTTTGAAGAACTCGACTACTGCCCCACGCCGATTGGCGCGGTCAGTTTGCGGCGGCGTATGGAGTTGGTTCTCAAGCGCGTGGTCTACGAGATCAAGCTCGACGACGAGTTCCTGATGTCGAGCCTGTTCACGGCATCCGAAGAAGCGCTGCCCCGGTTGGGCATCGCTGCGTGCAACGGACAAAATCTTGACGTGATCGTTGGCGGCCTTGGGCTTGGCTATACCGCCAAAGCCGTGTTGGAACACGACAACGTCGCGTCGCTCGGCGTGGTTGAAATGCTGGTGCCGGTGATTGATTGGCACAACAAGGGCCTGTTGCCGCTCGGCCCGGAACTGGTCGCCGATCCGCGTTGCCGCTTCGTCGAAGGCGACTTCTTCGAACTCGCCGCGTCGGAACAAGGCTTCGATGCCAACCATCCTGCGCGAAAATTCGACACCATCCTGCTCGACATCGATCATTCGCCAGAAGCGCTACTGGATGATCGAAGCACGAGTTTTTATCAGCCTGATGGTCTGCGAGGTTTGGCCAGGAACCTGAAGCCCGGCGGCGTCTTCGGCCTGTGGTCAAACGATGCGCCGGACGCATCCTTCACCGAGCGACTCGCCAGCGTTTTCGCCGACGCCTGGGCCGAACCCATTACCTTCGACAACCCGTTGCTGGGCCGGCCTTTCACCCAAACGGTCTATCTCGCGCGAACTGCCGGCTGAGTGGGTGCGTGCTTCCGCAACATCTGAACACACAAGAAATGTCAGAACTCACCAACCCTATGATTGAGCGAAGCGCAGCGCAACGGGTTCTATAAATACCCGCCCTGCACTCCCGCAGGTTGGAGCAACGAGATGGACAAGAATCGTACTGAAGGCTTGAAGAAAGAAGTGAAGGGCGGCGCCAAGGAAATCGCCGGAAAAGTTACCGGCAACAAGTCGAAAGAAGTTGCCGGCAAGGTCGCGAAGAATGTCGGGAAGGCGCAAAACGCCGTCGGCAAAGCCGCGGACAAGGCGCGCGACAAGAAGTGAGAAGGCCGTAGTTTTAGAAGAACTGACAACGACCTTCCCGACACGCCATCGCAGCTGCGTTAGCTCGTCCACTGCGATGGTTTTTTATCCGACAGAACAGCACGCTGGCAGTCGACGCGATCACTCACGTTTAGGCGGTCACCCACCTTTGAATCGCTGCCCCACGGCACCTCACCGCTTCGGCTGATTGCGTTCCTGCATTGCCTTGAACTGGGCGCGCACCTCCGGCGAGATGGTGTCGATCTGGCGCTTGCGCTGACCAAACGCGCGCTGGCCTTCGCCCAATTGGCAGTTGCGGGTAAGCGTTTCCATTTCGTCACCATTGCGCGCGTTCGCGTTTTGCAATGCCACAACCACGCCGAGCGTGTCGCCCAGCGGTTCCAGTGCGTCGCAGACTTCGTTGATCATCGCCATGCTGCGCAGTTCGGCGCTGTCGACACGGACGATGAAGTTGGTTTTATCCATCCACACGGCGGAGCGCACGCCTGCGATGCGACTAACTGCAAGGCGGGCAGATTCAGGGTCGATAGTCCGATACACGTCGGGAGCACCCATTGCGCTGGCGGCCGCGCGCTGCGCGCCTCTGCCAACGGTCTGCATGCCCGTGCGCGCCGCGCGACGTCGATCTGCGTATGACGCGGTCGGGCGCGAACCTTGCGTCTGCGACTCGGGCTGGGACGAGGCCGGCGCTGGACTTTCGCCTGCTTGCGCGGGCGCAGAGGACGCGTGGCCGCCATCAATTGGGTTTGCGGGATCATTGGCCGAAGCAGCCATCGTGACGCTCGGCTGAGCCGGCGATCTTCGAGAGTCTGGATTTCGCGAACTTACCAACGCCGTGACCAGCGCCGCGACTAACATTACGGCCACACCTGAACCAACCAGCATTCGCCGCGACGCTCCGGCGAACCCGGGAAATATCCCGGTTCGCGTTAGGCTCCATCGTGCCCTGCCCGGCCACGTCGCCAGCAATCGACGCAACTCAACCCCATCGATCAGCCGCATGCGCCGATCTTCCGCGGCTGACGTGATCGCGTGTGCCGTAAATTCTCCGCTGGTCACGACCATGGCTCCGCTCGCACGCTGGGTGAGCATCACGCCGAGCAACTCGTGCACGGGGTTGTGGGGAACCAGATTCGCGTTCCAGTTCTTGCACTGGACGACGATGTAGGCATCGTCCTTGTACAACTTCAGATCGATGCCGCCGTCGTAGCGCTGCCGGCTCGCTTCGGCGCCGACATGGTCGACCCGATAGCCCTGCTCTCGAAAATATTCTGCTAGCAGCGACTCGAACCGGGTCGGCTCCAGCCGCGACAACCAATCATCCCAACGCTTGCGATTACGTTTGTGAGCCATGCCATCGCCTCCCTGTTGGACCCATTATTGCCGCGCTGGCAAGGCAATTGCATCAGGACTGCGGCACCATGCCGGACTCCGCGCATGCATCGGGCTACGTCATCCCGTCGTTCCGCGTCCGTCGCCGAGGGGTCAATCCGTGATAATCGCCAAATCCGCTTCGGCAAGGTCCAGACCCCGCCTGCAGTTCTCCCGCGATCGATCGAATGTTTCGAACAAGACGAATCGGCACCATCTGCTGGCCATTCAGCTGTCGTTTCTGGTTGCGGCAACGGTGTTTTGCAGCTTCCGTGTCTCGGCTCAATCGACCAGCAGCGACGAGACAATCAAGCAACTCCAGCAGTTGCGTGAAACGGGCGATACCTCGGCCGACGCTGCCGCGCGACTACAGGCCATCGAGGCGCGCATCCCCGACGATGCGCCCTACCCGCTTCGCCGCGAGGTGATTCGCACGCAGCTCGTGGTTCTCGCGGACAGCACGCCCATTAACCCGAGACTGACCACGATGCAGTCGCTGCGCGAACTGGCTCAGGCCAACAGTGATGCCGATACCGTCAACCTGATGGAGATCGCGCGCATCGTCATGACGCATGCTGATGACCAGATCGACATATACATCAACCAACTCAACGACGTGCGCGCTGGTATCACGCCTGATGCATCGGTCGAAGTCATGGACGCGCTCGAACGTACCTACGGCAACCTGTATTTCGATGCCGGTAATTTTGAGACGGCGCTACGCCACTACTTGATTGCGCTGGATTGGGCGGAACGCCTGCCCAGTGGTAGCAAGCGGGCGCAATTGTTTCGCCTGGCTACGATCGCCGAGCTCTACAACGCGATGGACCTGCCGAATCGGGCGTTGGAACTGGTTGATCGTGGCTTCGCGCTCGAAAGCGAGAACGACATCCCGCTGGGAAACCGGATATCCCTGCTGCACTCGCGCAGCATGGCCTTGATGAAACTCGGGCGCATGGCCGAGTCCGAAGCGATCCTGGTGGAAGCAGAGACGCTTTCCGGCAAGCAGACTTCGGACTTTATCGCGATGCGCGTGGGTACGCTGCGCAGCGAACTGTTGCTGGCGACGTCGCGACCCGAGCAAGCCATCGAAGTGGCGGATCGTCTCGCCGAAAGGGCCAAGCGCAAGGAGAGCGCTTATTTCATTGCAAAAGCCTCGACGCTGCGGGGCGAAGCACTGATGCAGCTGGGCAAAATTGACGAAGGCCTTGCGCTGATGCAGCAAGGCATCGACTACTTCAAGGCGAATGGCCAAATGGTCGATTTGCTCGCCAGCCTGGATGACCAGATCGCTACCTTGCGTGGCAAGAAATTATTCGAACGCGCGATTACGCGAATGGATCAGCGAAGCACGATCTGGTCACAGTTGTTTCGCAACGAGCGCGGTCGCGCCATTGCGGAAGTCGAGGCGCGCCATACGGCGGAAACGCTGGAGCGTCGGATCAGCACGTTGTCGGCAGAGAACCGTGCTCAGCAGGAGAGCCTTCGCGCGGAGCGGCTGGCCAAGGCGTTGGCGGCGGCAATCGCCTTGCTCGGGGTCAGCTTGAGCGCCATGCTGTTCCTTGCCATTCGCCGCACTCGCCGTGAACGTGATTCGCTGTCGTCTGCGGTCCGATTCGATGTCCTGACGGCTGCCTACAGCCGTTATCATTTCCAGCATCGGGGTCGGTCGGGCACGGCTTCCTCCACAGGGCTGCTGTTGCTGGACCTCGACAACTTCAAGGCAACCAACGATCAGTACGGCCACGAAGCGGGCGATGAAGTGCTCAAACGCGTCGTTGAGCGAATTCGCGAGGTGATCGCCAAAGATGACGAAATCTATCGCTGGGGTGGCGAAGAATTCCTGATTGTCCTTAACTCGGGCACAGCCGCAAGTCGCGTCGACAAGGTTCGTCGCATGTTCTCGCGGATCGAGGCATCGCCAGTGTTGTGGCACAGCCAATCGTTAGCCGTCAGCGTATCCGGCGGTTTCGTCGAGCATCCGTTGGCGAACGGTCGGGGAAGCCCGCTGATCGATGCGATTCGGTGGGTCGACGCGGCACTGTACGTTGCCAAGAATAGCGGTCGCGGGCGCATTGAGCAGGTGACGTTGACCGAAGCCGGTGCTGACGTGCTGAAAGGACGGCGACCCATCGACATGGCGCAGTTGATCGACTGGCAACGCCATCGCTACGTCGTGATCGACACCATTTCATAAGCGGTGTCCGTTGCGTATCCGTGCATCCAAAGCGAACTTCGATACGGCGTGATGATAACGACGGTGTCTGCGCGTCGAATGAGTTGAATCCAGCGCTGAGTCAATACTCGCGGTTCCCGTCGCGCACTTTGCCATGCATAGTAGAAAGCGGAAACCACCGGACCGCACCGCGATGACATCACCGACGACCACTGCCGCCGATGCCGGGCGCATGCCGCGCCAGATTCCCTACATCATCGGCAACGAAGCCTGCGAGCGCTTCAGCTTCTACGGGATGCGCAACATCCTGGTGCCGTTCCTGATCAGTTCGGTGTTGCTGCAATACGTGCCGGAAGGCGCCAGTCGCGACGGCATCGCAAAGGATATTTTCCACACCTTCGTGATTGGCGTGTACTTCTTCCCGCTGCTGGGCGGCTGGTTGTCGGATCGATTCTTCGGCAAGTACAACACCGTCCTTTGGTTCTCGTTGATCTACTGCGCCGGCCACGCCTGTCTGGCGATGTTCGAGAGCAGTCGCACCGGATTTTTCACTGGTTTGTTTTTGATCGCATTGGGATCGGGCGGCATAAAACCGCTGGTGGTGTCGTTCTGCGGCGACCAGTTCGACCAGACCAACAAGGACAAGGCGAAGCTGGTCTTTGATGGCTTTTACTGGATCATCAATTTTGGATCGTTCTTCGCATCCCTGTTCGCACCACTCCTTTTGCGTCACTACGGCCCGGCCGTGGCATTTGGTGTTCCCGGCGTATTGATGTTGATTGCGACCATCGTGTTCTGGATCGGGCGTCATCAGTACGTCAACGTGCCGCCGTCCGGACCGAATCCCGATTCATTCCTCAACGTGGCGCGCACCGCCATTCGCGAGCGGCGCGTCGGTGAAAGCAATGCCGGTTCAGTGATTGCATGGGTGGGGATTTCAACTGCCGTGGCGATGCTTGCGATGTGGGCGCTGTCGGCCGGTGGCGTTTCGCTACCGTGGTGGCCGTCGTCGTTTGGATTCGTCATTACCGCATGTCTTGCGCTGGGCGTGTTGATCGCGTTCGGCGGTTGGGGTGCATCGCTACAGCTGGATCGCGCACGCGGGCGTCATCCCGACTTGGCCGTGGATGGTGTGCGCCAGGTGCTGCGCATCCTGATCGTGTTCGCGCTGGTCACCCCGTTCTGGTCGTTGTTTGACCAGAAGGCTTCAACGTGGATCATCCAGGGCAACGAAATGCTGATGCCGCACGGACAATGGTGGTGGCCAAGCTGGTTGATTCAGGAGCCTGCGCAGATGCAGGCGCTGAATCCGCTGCTGGTGATGATCCTGATTCCGCTCAACAACCTGCTGCTCTACCCCGCACTGCGTCGCATGGGTTTCCAGGTGACCGCATTGAAGCGGATGGGCTGGGGCATCGCGATTTCCGGTGTCTCCTGGGTCGCGGCCGGCATTTTGCAGTTGTGGATCGACAGCGGTGCCGAGGTGTCTCTGGCCTGGCAGAGCGTTCCGTATCTGCTGCTGACGTTCGGCGAAGTGCTGGTGTCGGCGACAGCGCTGGAATTCGCCTACAGTCAGGCGCCGCATGCGATGAAGGGCGTCATCATGGCGTTCTGGTATCTCACCAGCACCTTCGGCAGCCTGTGGGTGCTGCTGACCAATGCCGGCGTTCGCAACGATGGCTTCCGTTCGATGATCGCGCAGACCGGGTTGAGCGAACCGGCATTCCTGATGTTCTTCTTCGCCGGCTTCGCTTTTCTCGCTGCGCTCGCGTTTGCGTTGTATGCACGCACTTATCCCATGCAGGACAACTACCGCGTTGCTTAGCAGTCATCGGTGGAATCTCCTGCGAAGGTTGACCAGCTCCGCTGTTGTGAAACGCCTCACCCTACGAGTTCCAACCGTCGATCGCCGGTGGCATCGATTGCTTTTGCAGGGTGGAAGCTGCGTAGCAGATTCCACCGCACGCCATACCGCCGTTTCCATTTTCGTTTGGCGTTTCACCATCGGTGGAATCTCCTGCGGAGGTTTACCAGCTCCGCTGTTGTGAAACGCCTCACCCTACGAGTTCCAACCTGCGATCATCGTGCGCGTCGGTCTGTCTGATCGAATCAAATTGACGCGAATCAGACCGCCTCGACGTCGGCATCGTCGTCGGCGGGCAAGGTGACTGTTCTCGCATGCTGCCATTGAATCAGTGCGTCGAGCAGTGCCTGCGCCACAATCAAGCCTCTGGATCGACAACCCTCAGCCGACCGAGGCAAAGTAATTCGCATCTTCGAGCGAACGGCGCGGAACAGCTCATGAGCGAAACCATCCCCGAGTTTCGCGGTCAGGGCAAAGGGTCGTTCTGTGTCGGCCAACCCGACGGTGCGGCCTATCCGGGCGCGAACGCCGTGGCGACATTGAACGTCACGGACCGAGGTTGCGAATGCTGACCTTGCTCAAATATTTGCTTGGCCTCACCGCCTTCGTCGCGGTGCTGATTCTGGTCGCAAGGTTCGTGTTCGCGCTGCCCGAAGTCACCGAACGAGTCGACACAACGGCATTGCCGGCGTCCGATTCGGGGCCGCTCGCCGACTCGGTGTCGCGGCGCGGCGACGGCCATGCAGGATTGACGGGCGTCGCGCCACTGCAAGGTGGTGCGGATGCATTCGCCGCAAGGCTGCTGCTGGCCGATGCTGCGGTATCAAGCATCGATGCGCAGTACTACATCTGGCACGCCGACCTGACTGGCTATCTGTTGCTCGAAGCATTGCAGCGAGCTGCAAACCGTGGCGTTCGCGTGCGCCTGCTGCTCGATGACAATGGCACTTCAGGACTGGATCGCGAGCTTGCTGCGCTTGCTGCGCACCCGAACGCGCAAGTGCGTCTCTACAACCCGTTCAACCTGCGACGCTTCAAGATGCTGTCTTACGGGTTCGACTTCTTCCGCCTGAATCGGCGCATGCACAACAAGTCGTTCAGCGTGGACGGCCATGTCGCGATACTCGGCGGCCGAAACATTAGGGACGAGTATTTCGACACAGGGGCCAATGCGCTTTTCGTCGACCTGGACGTGTTGGCCGTCGGCGAAATCGTCCCGCAAGTATCGGATGACTTCGACCGCTATTGGTCAGCGCAGGCCGTGCATCCGGCCGGGCCGATCATCGGCGAGCCACGTGGCGGCGATCCAATTAGCCAGGGTTTGACCCGCTTCCGGGACAACCCACAAATGTCCGAATACCGAGAAATACTGGAGAAATCCCGTGTCGTCGAATTGATCGCCAACGGCGGACTTGATCTTGAGTGGACCGGGGTTATTTTGGTCAGCGATGACCCGAAAAAAGGACAGGGCGCCGTTCCTCGTGAGGACTTGTTGTCCAGCCGATTGAAGCAGGCGGTGGGCCGGATTGAGCAGCGCTTCGATGGAGTTTCGGCCTATTTCGTCCCCGGGGAGGCCGGGGTGAGAGCTTTCAAGACCCTGGAATCGCGTCGCGTGCAGGTTCGCATGCTGACCAATTCACTGGAAGCGACCGACGTCCTCCCTGTCCACGCGGGCTACGCGAAGCGCAGGCCGGCGATGTTGCAATCGGGCGTGGAACTCTTCGAGCTCAGGAAACAGGCCGCTCCCGATTCGGCATCCAGCGGGCGTCCATTCGGCTCGTCTGGAGCCAGCCTGCATGCCAAGACTTTTGCCGTCGACGGCAAGCGAATCTTCATTGGTTCGTTCAA
>JBATAQ010000285.1:0-4470 GCA_049661925.1 Dokdonella sp. | reverse complement strand
CGAAGTAGTCCGCGAGCATGTTCAATGGGCGCTCGAGCGGCTGAGTACGTCTTTTTCCTGAATCGGAAAGCCTGTTAGACTCGCACTTGGTCAATGTTGGTCAAGGCGAGTGTCATGCAAATCAACTTGTACGAAGCGAAAACGCGTCTGTCCGAACTGGTCGAGGCCGCACATCAGGGAAAGACCATCACCATCGGAAAGTCTGGCCGCCCGCTGGCTCGACTGGTCCCGCTGGAGAAGCGAGGGTCATCGGTACGCCTCGGTTTGATGAAGGGCGAAATTCGGATTGGCGCTGATTTCGACGCACCGTTGCCGGACGACGTGCTGGCAGATTTTTATGGTTCCGACTCAAACGGTGCAGATCAAAAATGAGGCTGCTGCTGGACACTCATGTCGTCCTGTGGGCGATGGTGGACTCCAAAACCCTTTCGCCGCAGGCACGCGCGCTCATATCTGAAGCAGATGCGGTCTACGTCAGCACAGTCAGTCTTTGGGAGATTTCGATCAAGGCCGCGCTGGGCAAGCTCGACCTTGACTGCGATGTGCTGGTGCAACGGCTGGAGGATGCCGGTTTCCTTCCATTGCAGGTCACTTGGGCGCATGCAGTGAATTTGCGCCACCTGCCGCCGCTGCACCGCGATCCGTTCGACCGCATGTTGGTTGCCCAGGCGCTATGCGAGCCGCTGCGGCTGTTGACAGCAGATTCGGCGCTGACCGGCTATTCGGAACTGGTGACTTTGGTCTGATCCGGTGAGGTCTGTTTCAAGAGGTGATGAGAGGCTTCGTTCGACGGAATCTGGCTTGCCGCCCCTGCTGCAATGCACTAGAATCGCCGGTTAGCTCGCCCGGCCTGGCCGGTTTTGCGGGTGAATTCAAGCATCACGTACCCAAGAATAACTACTAGAGGCAAGCTCATGAGTTACGCAGTAATTGTGACAGGCGGCAAGCAGTACCGCGTCATGGAAGGCGAAACGCTCCGCGTCGAGAAGCTTGAAGGCGACGTCGACAGTGAAGTGAATTTTGACCAGGTTTTATTGATAGGTTCCGGCGACAGCATCAACATCGGCGGCCCGCTGATCTCGGGTGCCCTGGTTGCCGCGACGATCACCAAGCATGGTCGCGCTGACAAGATCCGCATCATCAAATTCCGTCGCCGAAAGCACCACATGAAGCAGCAGGGGCATCGGCAGCATTACACCGAAATCAAGATCACCGGCATCAATGCCGGTGACAAGAAGTAAGGAGCGCACTAGCCATGGCACATAAAAAAGCTGGCGGTTCAACCCGCAACGGTCGTGATTCGAACCCGAAGTATCTCGGCGTAAAGATGTACGGCGGTCAGGCCATCGAAGCCGGCAACATCATCGTTCGTCAGCGCGGCACGCGCTTTCATCCGGGCGTCGGCGTTGGTTTGGGTCGCGATCACACCTTGTTCGCATTGACCAACGGCGTTGTCGCGTTTTCCGTCAAGGGCGCCGAGAAGCGCAAGACGGTCAGCGTCCTCGCCAACTGATCAGGCAATACCGGTTTCGCGAAAGCCCCGCCGCGTGCGGGGCTTTTCGTTTCCGCCGCAGACACGGGATGATCGAGCCATGCAATTTGTAGACGAAGCCACCATAACCGTCATCGCCGGCGACGGCGGCAGCGGCTGCGTCAGTTTCCGCCGCGAGAAATTCATCCCGTTTGGCGGCCCTGACGGTGGAGACGGCGGCGGTGGCGGCAGCGTCTGGCTGTTGGCCGATGAAGGCCTCAATACGCTGGTCGACTTCCGCCACCTGCGCACGCACAAGGCTCGCCGTGGCGAGAACGGCATGGGTCGGCAGATGGCTGGCAAGGCGGGCGAAGACGTGGTCGTGCGTGTGCCGGTGGGTACCGTGGTCTACAACGTCGAGACCGAAGAACAGATCGGCGATCTCACCGAAGACGGCGACCGACTGCTGGTCGCCAAAGGTGGCGTCGGCGGGCAGGGCAATATCCACTTCAAGAGTTCGGTCACGCGAGCGCCACGACGCTCGACACCGGGCACGCCGGGTGAAGAGCGCGGCCTGCGCCTTGAGCTGAAGGTGCTGGCCGACGTGGGACTGCTTGGGTTTCCAAATGCCGGAAAATCTACTTTTATTCGCGCTGTTTCGGCGGCAGTGCCGAAAGTCGCCGACTATCCGTTCACGACGCTGCAACCGCACTTGGGCGTTGTCCGCATCGATACCGACCAGAGTTTTGTCGTCGCCGATATTCCGGGCTTGATCGAAGGTGCCGCGGATGGCGCCGGACTGGGTGTGCAATTCCTCAAGCACGTCGCCCGAACGCGGTTGTTGCTGCACGTGGTCGACCTGGCACCGCAGGACGGCGAGACCGATCCGTTCCAGCAGATTCGCACCATCGAGCGCGAGCTGAAAAGTTTCGATCCGAAGTTGCTTGATCGTGAGCGTTGGTTGGTATTCAACAAGGCCGACCTGTTGCCGGAAGACGAACGCCAGAAGGTTGCGAAGGCGCTGATCCGTCGTCTCAAATGGAAGCAGCCGTGGTATTTCGTTTCGGCGATTGCGCGTGATGGTACGTGGCAGGTTTGCCTGGATATCCAGCGTTACTTTGATGAGCTGAAACGTGATGCCGTCGAGGCTGCGAAGAACGAATCTTAGGATCCTGGATTGATCCGTAGGGTGGATCCCCGAAGGGAATCCACCGATTTTTTAAAGCGACGATATGGATGGATTCGTTTGGCGGTGCATCAAAGTTCGGATTCTCCTTCGCGCTTCACCATCGGTGGATTCGCTGCGCGGATCCACCCTACAACGTTGCCTGCACTTGCTGTCCCCAGGCTTCCATCTGATCGATCAAGTCGAGCTTGGTGACGTTCGCTGGATCGGCGCGTCGTTCTTTCAGTATTCCGAAGTACTCGTCGAGCGTCAGCGTGGTCAACGGTGTTGATGTTGTCAGGCGCTTGCGCCGATGTGCTTCCCAACGCGTCCGCTCGTCGTCGCTCAATAGCTCGGGCCAGTTGCGTGCTCGATAGCGGAACAACAATTCGGCATAGCGCGGGTCGCTGAAGCGCCATTCGCGTTGCGCCAGTTGTTCCGGCGGGCAGGTACGAACCGCCTGAAGTTGGCGGCGATCACCATCGGGCAGAAAGCCCGCATAAAGCGACAGTTCGGGATCGGTCGTCGGCTCGAACGGCGGCGCATTGCCGAACACGCTGCGTACTTTTCCCGCCAAGCCATCGGCAGAGCGCAATCGCTCCAGGTTCGCGAGACAGCGCTCGATATCCAGGCCCAGGTGGTCGTGATCAACACCTTTCAGCGTCGCCAGCGGAGCAATCGCGGGTGAGCGATTGGCGTGGATCGCCTTCAAAGGAATGCGCGCGACGCCTTCAGGCAGATCAGCCTTGGAAACAAACACGCGGTCGGCGATGTCCTCTGCATCCAGCTCGATCAGGTCGGTGGGATCGGTATCGAGATCGACCACGATGACTGCATTGGGCAAGGTCGGGTGTGCTGCCAGCGGAGCAATCAAGGCAAGGCAACCACGTGACGCCGGATATCGCGACGACACATGCACCAGCGGCGTCATCCGAGCTACGTCGATCAGCTCGAACACGCGCTGCTTGCGTCGCAACGCAAAGTAGAAATCGAACAGCCTGGGTTGGCGAACCCGGATCAGCCGCGCCAGCGCAATCAAGGCGCGTACATCGGACAGCGCATCGTGGGCGCGTTGCTGGTCGAGGTGGTTTGCGCGGGCAAGATGCTCAAGCTTGAAGCTGGGCGAGCCATCTTCACGCAACGGCCACTCGATGCCTTCCGGTCGCAGCGCATGACACATGCGAGCGAGGTCGATCAGGTCCCAGCGTGAATTGCCATCTTTCCACTCACGTTGATAGGGATCGTGGAAGTTTCGATAGAGCAGGTGACGGGTGAATTCATCATCGAAACGCAGCGAGTTGTAGCCAACGCCGCAGGTGCCCGGTTGCAAAAATTCTTCATTGACGCGCGCAGCGAAGTCACTTTCGATCAGGCCGTCGCGCTGCATTTGCTGCGGCGTAATGCCGGTGATCATCACGGCATCGGGATGCGGCAGGCCATCACTGGCTGGCTGGCAGAAAATATCGATCGGCTCACCGACGACTTCCAGATCCATCGTCGTGCGGATCGCCGCAAACTGCGACGGCCGATCGCGCCGTGAATCGGCGCCGGTGGTTTCGTAGTCGTGCCACAGGAAAGTGTTCACGTCGGGCGCCGCTCGCTGCCATTGATACTGACGGGCACAATAGCGCAACGACGACGACGGGATTCACACGATGACGGGCAGCAGCAACGACAACCTGATCTGGATCGATCTGGAAATGACCGGGCTGGATCCCGACAACGATTCCATCATCGAGATCGCCACCGTCGTCACCGATGCCCAGCTTAACGTGCTCGCCGAAGGGCCCGAGTTTGCGATCGCTCATCCCGAGTCGCGGCTGGAAGCCATGGA
>JBATAQ010000284.1:0-17668 GCA_049661925.1 Dokdonella sp. | reverse complement strand
GATTCGCGATGCCTATGTCGACCACATTGCGAAGACCCTGCAATTGACCGGTGTCAGCCGGGCCGATGCCGCGAAGCAGGCGCAGCGCGTGATGGCGTTCGAAACCAATCTTGCCGCCTCATCGCTGAAGCCGGTCGAGTTGCGCAACCCGGACAACCAGTACCACTTCGTCACCGTCAAGGAAGCAAACAAGCTGACCCCGCACTTCAACTGGGCTACGTTTTTCAAGGCACAGAACGCGAACGTGACCGACGGTTTCTCGCTGTCGCAGCCGAAGTTCTTCGCCGCACTCGACAACGCCATCGCAAAGACACCGGTTGCCGACTGGCGTGCCTATCTGCGCTTTCAGTATGCGGACATGGCGTCGCCTTACCTGTCGCAACCGTTCCAGCAGGAATATTTCGCGTTCCACGACAAGACCCTTAGTGGCCAGAAGGAAATGGAACCGCGCTGGAAGCGAGTGCTCGGCACCATCAACGGCAACATGGGCATGGCGCTGGGTGAAATGTATGTCGCCGAAGCGTTCCCGCCCGAGGCGAAAGCACGTGCCGAAGTGCTGATCGACAACATGCAGGCGGCGCTCAAGCTGCGCATCGAGAACCTGGACTGGATGAGTGCCGCGACCAAGACGCAGGCGATCGAGAAGTGGAAGACGTTCCTTCCCAAGATCGGCTACCCGGAAAAGTGGCGTGACTGGAGCGGTTTGACGACCACGCCAGACAGCTATTTCGGCAACGTCCTGGCCGCCAATCAGTTCAACCACAATTGGGATATCGCCAAGATCGGTACGCCAACCGATCGCCAGGAATGGGGCATGACCCCACAGACGGTTAACGCTTATTACAACCCGACCGACAACACGATCAACTTCCCGGCCGCGATCCTGCAACCTCCGTTCTTCGACGCCAAGGCCGACGACGCGATCAACTATGGCGGTATCGGTGCGGTGATTGGCCACGAGGCTAGCCACGGCTTCGACGATCAGGGCAGCCAGTTCGATGCCAAGGGAAACCAGGAGAACTGGTGGACCGATGCCGACAAGGCCGCGTTCAAGGCGCGCACGACGAAGCTGGTCGATCAATTCAACGCGTACGAGCCGCTGCCGGGCAAGCATGTCAACGGTGAACTCACCCTCGGTGAGAATATTGCCGACCTGGGTGGCCTCAGCATCGCCTGGGACGCATTGCATGTCGCGCTGGCGAAGAACCCGACCGAAGCGAATCAGAAGATCGACGGCTTCACTCAAGAGCAGCGCTTCTTCATGAATTGGGCCCGGGTTTGGCGTGGTTCGGCGCGTGACGAGCAAGCCGTCGTCTTGTTGAACACCGATCCGCATGCGCCCGCATCGTTGCGGGCAATCGGCGCGCCATCGAACCTGCCAGCGTTTGCGACTGCTTTTTCCTGCAAGCCCGGCGACGCGATGGTCCGTTCGGATGCTACGCGAGTGAAAATCTGGTAGGCGCAAGCTGATGGGTTGAGCTTGGAATTGCCCCGCAGATGCGGGGCAATTCCATTTCACTCGCTGAACACCCGGTCTTCACGTTCCGCGAACGTGCCTTGCTGTGCGACACTTCCACCATGCCGTCCCACTTGCTCGCCTTGTCCGCGATCGTCGCCTATCTCGCAGCCGCCGCAACCGTGGTGCTGCCGGAAAGGGGCGGCAATCCACGCACGCAGCGATTGGCGTTGGTCGTCGCAGCGCTCGCGGCGCTGGCCCACGCTACCTTGTTGTTTGGCCTGCATCGCGGTGGGCTGGACCTGCATTTCTTCGCCGCGCTTTCGCTGGTCGCGTTTGGCGTGGTGCTGCTGACCCTCATCGTCAACCTGTTCCGGCCGGTCGCCGGGCTTGGTGTCATCGTGTTCCCGCTGGCGGCGCTGCTGCTGGCGATCGACGTGTTTGCGGCACCACCCACCCTGCCCTCAAAGCTCGGCTGGCAGATCAACCTGCACGTGATTCTGGCCCTGATCGCCTTCAGCTTGCTCACCATCGCTGCGATGCTGGCTATCCTGCTCTCGCTTCAGGAACGGACACTACGCAAGCGAAGGCTGGATTCTCGATTGATCCGTTCGCTGCCACCGCTGACGTTGACCGAATCACTGATGTTTCGCGTGATCGCGGCTGGTTTCGTCGGCCTCACCTTGACCCTGCTCAGCGGCGTGCTGTTTGTCGACAACCTGTTCGCCCAGCACCTGGTTCACAAGACCGTGCTGTCGATCGTCGCCTGGATCGTTTTCGGCATCCTGCTGTTTGGACGCTGGCGTTGGGGTTGGCGCGGCAGTCGCGCGGTGCAACTGACCTTGGTCGGAATGGGCATCCTCTTGCTGGCATTTTTCGGCAGCAAGTTCGTGCTTGAAGTGATCCTGCAGCGCGGCCAGTAATCGGCACCCAACACTCATTCCGGACACAATCGGGGAATATGCGTGAGCGCTAGCGTTGGACACTCCGAAGACTATTTCGGCGACTACCGCGATCACTGGTGGAATGCCGATTTCCTGGCGCTAATCGGCGAGCGACTGAAACTTCGCGACTGTCGGAATGTGCTGGATGTCGGTAGCGGACTCGGTCACTGGACCCGACTGTTACTGCCCTTGCTGGCACCGGATGCTCGACTCTCAATGATTGATGGCGACCCGAAATGGGTTCAGGCGGGCCGAACCTGGATCGAACAGCCTCAATTCGCGTCGCGTGAGTTCGATACCACGCAAGGCTTGGCCGATGCATTGCCGTATCCTGATGCCAGCTTTGACTTGGTCACCTGCCAGACTTTGCTGATACACGTCAGTCACCCCGTTGCAGTACTCAACGAAATGCACCGAGTGCTTTCACCGGGCGGTTTGCTTCTGTGTACCGAACCGGACAACCTCGCAACGTGGTCCGAGCACAGTTCATCGTTGAGCAGTCGTCAGACCCTCGATGAAGCAGCCGCCGCCTATCGATTCACACTCGCGATGCATCGCGGACGCATGGCGTTGGGACTTGGTGACAACGCTTTCGGAGATCGCCTTCCGCATCACGTCAAACAAGCCGGATTCTCCGGCGTTCAAACATGGCTATCGGACAAGGTGGTGGCGCTGAATCCACCCTATGCCAGCGAAGACCAACAGGCAGTGATTCGAGATACCGTCGAGTGGTTTGAGTCTTCTCCTGATTTTTCGCGCGACGAATCGCTGCGCCAGTACGTTGCCGGTGGCGGCGATAAATTCGAGTTCGATGGGCACTGGATGCGCGAGTTGCAGTCTCGCCGAGCCTATCTGGATAGCCTTCGCGAAGGGACGTTCGATTCGGCCAGTGGTGTGTTGATGTATGTCGTCGCCGGACGAAAGCCCAATGTGGCCGCTAGCTCAACGTAAGCGAATCAAACGTCCCGAGCAGCCTGCAACGCATCACCAAGCCGATCCGCCGAGATGATTTCCATCTCGCCAATCCGTGACTTCTTCGGCGCGTTTGCCTTTGGAACAATGGCACGCAGGAAGCCGTGTGTTGCCGCCTCGCGCAGGCGCTCCTCCCCATTCGGTACCGGCCGGATTTCGCCGGAAAGACCGACCTCGCCGAACGCGACCAGTTTGTCCGGTAGCGGTCGATCCCGAAAGCTCGACAGCACGGCCAGCAACACCGGCAAATCCGCTGCCGTTTCCTGCACGCGGATGCCGCCGACGACGTTGACGAACACATCCTGGTCATGGACCGCAGCGCCGCCATGTCGGTGCAATACGGCCAGCAGCATGGCCAGCCGGTTCTGTTCCAGCCCCAACGCCACGCGGCGCGGATTCGGCATTGACGAAGCATCCACCAGTGCCTGCACTTCGACAAGTAGCGGCCGGGTACCTTCGCGGGTGACCATCACGGCGCTACCCGCCGTTGGTTTCGTGTGTACCGAAAGGAAGATCGCCGAGGGGTTCGGCACTTCCTTGAGGCCGGTGCCGGACATGGCAAACACACCGAGCTCATTGACCGCGCCAAAGCGATTCTTGAACGCGCGCAGGATGCGAAAGCGACTCCCCGATTCGCCTTCGAAATACAGCACCGCGTCGACCATGTGCTCCAGCACACGCGGGCCGGCGATGCCGCCTTCCTTGGTGACGTGGCCGACCAGGAAGACGCTGGTACCGCTCTGCTTGGCGTAGCGCACCAGCCGTGCGGCTGATTCGCGGACCTGACTGACCGAGCCCGGCGCTGCCGTCAGCATTTCGGTCCAGATGGTCTGGATCGAATCGATGATGACGACTTCGGGGCGACTGCGCTGGCATTCGGCGAGAATTCGCTCGATCGATGTTTCGGCCAGGCCGTTCAAGCCATCCAGCGCCAGTCCCAAGCGCTGTCCGCGCGAGGCGACCTGGGCGAGACTCTCCTCGCCGGTGACGTAGAGACTGCGCATGCGCTGGCCGATGGCACCCAGCATCTGCAACAGGAGCGTCGATTTGCCGATACCCGGATCGCCACCGATCAGCACCACCGAGCCGGCGACCAGACCACCACCGAGCACGCGATCCAGTTCGGCGATGCCGGTTGGGCTGCGGTCCTCGGCAGCGCCGACGATGCCAGCCAACGCTGTGACGACGGCCGCTTCGGTCTGTGCGCCGGCGTAACCGGAATGTGCCGCCACCGACGCCTTGCTGGCCGGCTGTACAACGAATTCGCTGAGCGTGTTCCAGGCGCCGCAATCCACGCATTGGCCTTGCCACTTGTTGTGCTCGGTGCCGCAGTCCGAGCACACGTAAGCTGTTTTCGCCTTGGCCATACCGATTCCTTGTCAGTCCTCTTCGACGAAACGGACCCGCCGTGTCATCCCGCAAACCAGGTCGTAGCCGATGGTGCCGGCAGCTACCGCGACCTCTTCGATGGGCAAGCCCTGCCCCCAGAGCACCACCGGATCGCCGATTTCCGCGTCGGGCTGGTCACTGATATCGATCGTGGTCAGGTCCATCGAAACGCGACCGGCGATCTTGGCGCGTTGCCCGTTGACCAGCACTGGCGTGCCGTTCCGCACTGCGCGTGGATAACCATCGCCATAACCAATCGCAGCTACGCCGATGATGCTGTCGACGGGACATTGCCAGGTCGATCCGTAACCGATGCGATCACCGGCCTTCACGCGATTCACCGCGATCAGCCGGGTCGACAGGGTCATCGCTGGTCGCAGTCTGAAGTCGGCACCGCCCTTGCCCGCGACCAGCGAAATTCCGTACAGCGCGCCGCCGACGCGAACCCAATCGCCATGCGCTTCCGGCCAGCCGATCACGGCTGCGGAGTTGGCCAGGCTGCGCTCGCCGTTGCGCCCGACGACCGCGCGTTCGAACGTATCGGTTTGCTGGTGGGTCAGTTCGTCGTCGAACACATCGGAATTGGCGAAGTGGGTCATCAGCACAATGTCAGGCATGACGCTCGGCAGCGACTTCAATCGGTCAAGAATCGCCGGCACGCGCTCCGGTGCGAAACCCAGCCGGTGCATGCCACTGTCGACTTTCAGCCAGACCCGAATCGACCGACCATTGCCTTCGTCGGCCAGCCAGCCGATTTGCGCGTCGCTGTGGACGACACTGTCGAGATCGAGTCGGCGCATTTCAACGATGTCATCGGGATGATCGATGCCGGCCATCACCACGATGCGCTGGCTAAAGCCGGCAGCACGCAAACGCTGGCCATCCTGGATGGCAGCGACACCGAATGCATCGGCGCCTTGCAGCGCCCGTGCAGCGCGTTCCAGACCGTGACCGTAGGCGTCGGCCTTGACCACGGCCAACACTTTGCGACCGGGTGCCAGTTCGCGGACGCGACGCAGATTGCTGCGCAAGGCCGCCATGTGGATGGTTGCGCAGGTCGCGCGCATGGTCAGGCCTGCCCTCGACGGCCCACAACGGTGCGCTTAACCAAAATGGCTGGAGTATGCGTCAGACGCATGGTTCTCGAACTTGGTGAACTGGCCGAGAAAGGTCAGTTTAACCATTCCGGTAGGACCGTTTCGCTGCTTGCTGATGATGATTTCGGCAAGTCCTCGATCCGGCGATTCCTTGTTGTAGTAGTCGTCTCGGTAGATGAACATGATGAGATCGGCGTCTTGCTCGATAGCACCAGACTCGCGCAGGTCGCTCATCATCGGTCGTTTATCGACGCGCTGCTCCAGTGCCCGGTTGAGCTGGGAAAGGGCCACGACCGGGACGTTGAGTTCCTTCGCCAGCGCCTTTAGGCTGCGCGAGATTTCCGAGATTTCAGTGGCGCGATTCTCCTTGCTGCCAGGCACCTGCATCAATTGCAGGTAGTCGATCACGATCAAGCCGACATCGTGTTCGCGCTTGAGTCGACGCGCCTTGGAGCGCAGGTCGCCGGGCGACAGCGCCGGCGTGTCGTCGATGAAAATCCTGGCATCGGACAGCATCGTGATGGCGCTGGTCACGCGCGGCCATTCCTCTTCTTCGAGGTCACCGGTGCGCAGATGCTGCTGGTTGATCCGGCCCAGCGACGAGATCAGTCGAAACGCCAGCTGTGACGAGGACATTTCCATCGAGAACACCGCGACCGCCTTCTTGCCGCGCAACGCAGCCGTCTCGGCAAGGTTCATCGCCAGCGCGGTCTTACCCATCGACGGACGTGCGGCAAGGATGATCAGGTCGGACGGTTGCAGGCCAGCGGTCAATTCATCAAGGTCAGTGAAACCGGTTGAAAGTCCAGTGACCTGGCCTTTGTTTTCGAAACGATGGTGCAGAATCTGGAACGCTTCCTTGACGGCGGTGCGCATCGGAACCCAGCCCTGCCGACCACGCGCGCCGGCTTCGGCAATCTTGAAAACCTTCTGCTCGGCAACCTCGAGCACTTCGCGGCTGGAGCGGCCTTCCGGTTGGAACGCATCGCCGGCGATCTCGGTGCCGGCATCGATCAACTGGCGCAACACCGATTTCTCACGAACAATGTCGGCGTAGGCAACGATGTTCGCGGCACTTGGCGTGGTGTTAGCCAGCTCGATCACGTAACTGGAGCCGCCGACCGTGTCGGCCAGTCCCTTGGCGTCGAACCATTCACCCAGGGTCACCGCGTCGTGGGGCATGTTCTTGCTGAAGAGATCACCGATCGCGCGAAAGATCAGGCGATGATCGCGGCGGTAGAAGTCCTCTTCGACGATGCGATCCGAGATACGGTCCCAGGAATCGGGCGACAGCATCAAGCCGCCGAGCACCGCCTGTTCCGCCTCGATCGAATGCGGCGGTACGCGCAAGACATCGATGCTGCTGGCGGATGCTTTGCGTTCGGGGAAGGCGGACATTTGGCTGGAACTCGTGACGTGGACTCTCCCATGATCGACGCCAGCGTCTCAGCTGTCGAGACGGAATGCTGTGGATATCCTGTTGAAATGTTTTGGCACGAATGAACACGCCATTTCTCCAACAAAAAAGGCGCCCTGAGGCACCCCTTCTGTTTCAAGCCTGAAGGTTCAAGCATTTTGCGACTATCAGGTCGGATTGACGGTGACCTTGACCGTGGTATGCACTTCGGCGTGCAACACGACTTCCACTTCGTACTCGCCGATGTGGCGAATCGCGCCGTTTGGCTGCAGCACTTCGTCCTTGCCCAGCGCGTGGCCGGCTTCGGTGAAGGCCTCGGCGATTTCGCGCGTACCGATCGAGCCAAACAGCTTGCCTTCCGGTCCGGCGTTGGCCGTCAGCGTGATCCCGGCACCTTCCAGTGCCGCCTTGCGTGTTTCGGCGGCAGCCAACTGCTGGTTCGCCTTGGCTTCGTACTCGGAGCGGCGCTTTTCGAATTCGGCCATGTTGGCTTCGTTCGCCGGCACTGCCTTGCCCTGCGGCACCAGATAATTGCGACCGTAACCCGGCTTGACATTGACCTTTTCGCCAAGGTCGCCGAGGTTTTTCACTTTTTGCAGAAGAATCAGTTCCATGGGTAACTCCCGTTCGTTAGCGCCGGATAGCCCGACGCAGCTTGCGCTGTCCGAATGAACCCCGTGGCGGAGTCCGGTTGAACGCCGTCAACGCCAGCAGCTGCCGGCATCACGTTGGAATAGTCGCCCCGCATCGCGAGGCGACCCGAATCAATGGGCGTCGCTGTACGGCAGCAACGACAGGAAGCGTGCACGCTGAATCGCGGTTGCCAACTGGCGCTGATAGCGCGCCTTGGTCCCGGTGATTCGGCTCGGCACGATCTTGCCGGTTTCGGTGACGTACTGGCGCAGCACGGTGAGATCCTTGTAATCGATCTCGACGACGTTCTCGGCGGTGAAGCGGCAGAAGCGCTTGCGACGAAAGAAGGTCTTGGAGGCGGGCGGCTTGCCCTTGCCTTTAGCGGGCGGTCGACGCGGGCTCATTGTTTGCTCTCCGAGTTGGAATCATCGTCATCGTTACTGTCGTCGTCGCTGTTGTCACTACTGTCGTCGGTTGACGAACTGCGGCTGCGACGCGGACGGTCGTCATCGAAACCACCGTCGAAGCTGTCGTCGTCGCGACGGCGACGCTCGCCCTTGTCGTCCTTGTTCTTCATGATCGCGGACATTTCCACGTCGGCGGCGTCGCGCTTGATGATCAGGTGACGCAGCACGGCATCGTTGAAACGGAACCCGGATTCAAGCTCGTTGAGCGCGTTCTGACCGCACTCGATGTTGAACATCACGTAATGCGCCTTGGCGAGATTCTGGATCGGGTAAGCCAACTGGCGGCGTCCCCAATCTTCCAGCCGGTGGATGATGCCGCCGTCGCCTTCGATCAGCGTCTTGTAACGCTCGATCATGGCTGGCACCTGTTCGCTCTGGTCCGGATGGACCATGAACACGACTTCGTAGTGACGCATCGAATTTCCTCGTGGATGTGTTCCGCCGTGGCGGAACGGACAGCCCCCGGCGTGGTGGCCGTGGAGCAAGGGCCCAGCGAGAGGCCGGGCAGCCGTGCATTATAGGTGGGGCAGCGCAGGCTGGCAATCCACAGGCGTGAATCAGCACAACACTGCAGTGACGGCGTTATCCAGATCGTCGATCAGGACGCAAGGATCTTCCAGTCCGACAGAAAGGCGAACCAGGGTCAGCGGCAGTCCGGTTGTCGGCCGCGATGGCGAGCTTGGCGGGAATACCGCACAGATCGGTAGTTGCCGCGCGTGTACAGGTGCGTATCGAAGTCGTCGCGAAAGCTTTCGCGCATCGTCGCGACGCTGGGCAACGCAAAGATCGATGTCTGGAAAATCGGCGGCGAAACTGCGCCGTGGTAGCGATTTCGCTCCTCGCCGAGGTGATTGAGGAAGAAATCGAGGTCCACGATTTTGCCCAACAACGCAGTCAGTGCTTACAGCGCTCAGCGATATAGGCGCGTGTCGCATCCGCAAGCTGCGGGTCTTCCAGTGCCATGTGCAAGGTGGCCCTGACGAGGCCCAGTTTGTTGCCACAGTCAAAGCGCATTCCGGCGAAACGATAGGCGTAGACGGGCTCCAGATGCAGCAGCGATTCGATCGCATCGGTCAACTGGATTTCGCCGCCGGCACCGGGTCGGGTTTTTTCCAGTAATTCAAAGATGCTGCCCGGCAACACGTAACGACCAACGATGGCGAGATTCGATGGCGCGACTTCGGGCTTGGGCTTTTCGACCACCAGCCGAACCTTCGCGGCGCGACCTTCCATCGCTTCGGCGTCGACGATTCCGTACTTGTTGGTGTCTTCGCGAGGTACTTCTTCCACCGCGATCACGCCAGCACCGTTGTTCTCGGCGGACAGCTTCGCCATTTGGCGCAGCGCACCGGGTTGGCCCGCGTCGGAAGGCCCATTCCAGATTAGATCATCGGCCAGAATCACCCCGAATGATTCATTGCCTACAACAGGTCGCGCGCACAACACGGCGTGACCGAGTCCAAATGCTTCGGGTTGGGTCACGAACACGCAGCGCACATTGCGCGGCAGCGTGCCCTGCACCAAGGCAAGCAGTTCGTCCTTGCCGGACTGGGCCAGCTTGGTTTCGAGCTCGTAGGCCTTGTCGAAATAGTCGGCAATTGCGTGTTTGTAGCGATTGGTGACGAAAATCAGGGTATCAGCACCGGCATCAACGGCCTCATCGACGGCGTACTGGATCAAAGGCCGATCCAGCACCGGCAACATTTCCTTGGCGACCACCTTGGTCGCGGGCAGGAAACGCGTGCCGAGACCGGCCACAGGGAACACGACTTTACGCAGACGTTGGGGCATGGACTGGCTCAGGTTCGGGATTCGTGGCCGGTGTGGCGGCGTGGCAGGCGGACGATGGTTGCAGGCTCGTCGCGCGGGGCGCTTCCGAACTCGGGCAGCAGGGTTTCCAGGATTTGGCGCAACTGCGTCTCGTCGTAGGCCTGCACGGCAGCAGCGGCCTGCTTGAGTTGATTCACCAGCAGCGGCCAGGCAACCTTACGGTGCTGGGCCAGCAGAATCTTGGCATGGGTGGTGCTCTGGTAATTCTCGTGCGGGTGGAACAATTCTTCGAACAGTTTTTCGCCCGGCCGCAAGCCGGTGTATACGATGCCGATGTCGCGTTCCGGTTGCTTGCCCGCCAGGCGGATCATCTGTTCCGCCAGATAACGAATTTGCACTGGCTCACCCATGTCCAGCGCGAAGATTTCGCCGCCGTTGCCAAGCACCGCCGCCTGCAAAATCAGCTGCGAGGCTTCCGGGATGGTCATGAAGTAGCGGGTCATCTCCGGATGGGTCACGGTGACTGGCCCGCCGTCGCGAATCTGCTCACGGAACAGAGGAACTACTGATCCTGCCGAATCCAGCACATTGCCGAAGCGCACCGTGATGTAGCGTGTTGTCGAATGTGCGGCGAGACTTTCGCAGTAGATTTCGGCGACACGCTTGCAGGCACCCATCACGCTGGTCGGGTTGACTGCCTTGTCGGTCGAGATCAGCACGAAGCAGGCGACGCCGTGGCGGTCGGCTGCCTCGGCGACCGTGCGCGTGGCCAACACGTTGTTGCGAAATGCTTCGCGCACCTGGCCCTGCAACATCGGCACATGCTTGTAAGCCGCCGCATGGAAGACGACTTCCGGGCGCGCCTGCGCGAACGCGTGCTCGCAGGCGACCGCGTCGCCGCAATCGCCGATCCGACAGTCGAGCAGCAGGTCGGGAAATCCGCGTCGTAATTCCTGGTCGATCCGATACAGGTTGTATTCGCCGTTGTCGATGATGGTCAACGCCGACACACCGAGCCGCGCGACCTGGCGACACAGCTCGCTGCCGATCGAGCCACCACCCCCGGTAACCAGCACGCGACGTCCGGCAAGCGCTGTGCGGATGGCGGTCCAGTCCAGTTGCACCGGGTCGCGACCAAGCAAATCCTCGATTGCGACTTCCTTGAGTTCATTGAAACTGGAGCGGCCTGCAACCACGTCGTCCAGTCGCGGCATTGTCCGGAAAGGCAGATCGCTGGACTCGCACATTTCCACGATGCGACGCATCTGCTGGTTGTCCGCCGATGGCATGGCAATCAACAACATTTCGGCAGCGGTTTCGCGGGCGAGCGGACCGATGTCTTCAAGCTTGCCGAGCACCGGCACGCCATGCACGCGCGCACCACGCAGTTGCGGGTTGTCGTCGAGCAGGCCGACCGGACGGTAGTGGTTTTCACGGAGCAGATCGCGGACCAACGTCTCGCCTGCCCTGCCCGCTCCCAGCACCAGCACGCGCTGGGCCGGACGCCGCGCACCGAAATCCAGACGACTGTCCTTCCAGTAGCGATAGGCAAGACGCGGCGCACCAAGCATGATCGAAAGCAGTAACGGAAAGGTCACCAGCACGGCACGTGGTGTGCCGTCGAGGCGGTTGTACAAGAACAACGACAGAGACACGGCGAGCGCACCCAGCACGCAGGCGCGCGCGATGTTCATCAGGTCAGGCAGGCTGGCGAAGCGCCACAAACCTTTGTAGAGGCCGGTGAACCACAACACGGCACCCTGAGCGATCAGCACGATGGCGATTTCGATCGAAAACAACTCGACTGGTGGGCGCGATGGCACAACAGACCAGCGCAGTTCGTTGACGACGACCCACGACAGCCAGACCATCAGCAGATCGTGCGATACGACGGCAATGCGCGGGTGGATGACGGCGATCCAGCTACGCAAGCCCATTTTTGCCTCCACGGCGTGCGCGTTGCAGGCAATGGCGCTTCCCGAATATCCACATGACGAAGGCCAGTGAATACACGGCGAGCAGCACGATCAGGCCACCTGCGCTGACCTGCAACGGGTTCGCCTGCAATGGAGAGGAATCGACCGCCATGACGCTCCGTGGTGACTGAATCAGCAACATTGCAGGTAACGCGATCAAAACGTTCCAGCCAAGATAGAAGCCGACGACGCGGGCGTGTGAATAGCCGCTTCGGACCAGCCCCTGATAGAGATGTTCACGATGCGCATCATACCAACGCCGCCCGCGCAGCATCCGCGACAGCAAGGTTACGGTGGCATCGGTGACAAAGGCTGAGCAGGCGATCAGGCCGGTTGCGGCATCAAGCGAACGATCACCGAGTTGGTATAGCACGGCGACCGCGACGAGCAAACCCAAAGCTCCGCTACCGACATCGCCCATGAAGACGCGCGCCTTCGGGAAATTGAAGGGCAGAAATCCGAATACTGCCGCTGCCGTCGCCAACGCCGCCGTCCATCCAGGCGATCTGCCGAACAACAGTCCCAGAACTGCCAAGGCGCTGAAGACGAAAATCGACTGGCTCGCGAGCAGGCCATTGATGCCATCCATGAAATTGTGCAGGTTGATCGACCAGACGATGGCCAGCAGCAATCCGAGCGCCATTGCCATGAAAAGGATCAACATCCCCCAACCAGGCGTGACAATGATCGCTGCGATGGATGAGATGCAGTCCAGCGCTGGCACCAGCAACAAGCCGCCAGCAACGCAATGTGCCGCAAAGCGATAGCGCGCACGAAGACCGCCGTGGTCGTCAATCCAACCCGCCGTCGCGACGACCAGCAACGCAATACCGACCAACACGGCAGCGTTCACGGCGCTGTGGGGCGAGCTGAAAGCGACAAACATGAGCGGCAGCACGCAAACGAAGACCGCAACGACGATGCCCAGGCCGCCACCGCGTGGTGTGGGGATGCTATGGGACCGGCGTTGTCCAGGCAGATCGAGCATCCGGCGATGCCGTGCATAGCGAATAGTGAGCGCGGTAACCGCCGCTGACATGCCCCCTGTAACCAGCATCCATCCGGCTACATTCAGCCCGAGATGCGACGCTGCAATCGTCATTCGCCGATGGTTCCGCGTATCGGCTTGATCGTGTCCCAGTTCTTGCAACTGGGACAATGCCAATGGTGTGCCTTGGCACCGAAGCCGCAACGATTGCAACGGTATAGCGCCTGGTTTTCGAGCAGCTTTGCGATCAATTCATGCAACAACTGAAAGCTGCTGCGGGTAGCGCCATCGGCCTGGCTGGCTTTCAGTTCAACGAATGCGAGCAAGCCTTTCACCGTCGCGCGCTGACGTAGCACGCCTTCCAGCAGATGGATTGCCGCATCGTCACCTCGCCGGTCGGCATGGATTCCGGCCAGGGCGAGTAAGGCAGACACGCTGTTTTCACGCTCGGTTAGTTGGGTCAGAAAGCGCTCGGCCCGATCAGTCTGGTTGGCGCGCCGGTAGCAGTCCAGCAATGCAGGCAATACGTCGGGCACGTAGTCGGGGTTCGCGCTGGACACGTGTTCGAAGTCGATGATGGCTGATTCCAGCTCACCCTGCGCAAGTTGAATGTGGCCGCGGATGATGCTTGCGCGGATGCATGCCGGCTCGGCCTTCCATGCCTGCTCCAGCACCTCCAATGCCTTGCGCCAGTCACCGGATGAACGAGCCTGCTCGGCCAGCTCGCAATACAAGTGGGCAATCACCACATCCTGTGAGTCGCCGCTGGCAACTTCGAGCAGGCGCGCGTGGGCAATGGCGTTCTCCCAGTCGCGCTCGTGCTGGTAGATGGCCACCAGATGGCGCAGCGCTGGCGTCGTCAGCGAATCCATCGCGACCAGATCGACGAACAGGTTTTCCGCACGATCAAGCAGGCCAGCGCGCATGTAGTCCTCACCCAGTTCCAGCAGCGCCGAAGTTTTGTCGGCGGCGCTCAGGTTGGGTCGCGCGATCAGGTGCTGGTGCACGCGGATTGCGCGGTCGACTTCGCCACGACGGCGAAACAAATTGCCCAGCGCCAGATGGGTTTCGACCGTGTCGCGATTGACTTCGGCCAGCTTGAGGAAAACCTCGATGGCCTTGTCCTGCTGCTCGTTGAGCAGGTAGTTCAGTCCACGAAAATAGTTGCTGGACAGCTCGTTGACGCGTGCGCCCGAAGTACGCTCGCTGCGATGGCGGCCCAATACCCAACCCGACAAGGCGGCGACAGGAAGCAGCAGGAACAGCAAGGCCAGCTCATTCATTGCCACCACTGCCTGCACCGGTGGCTTTGCGCTCGCTTGCAGGTTGCGGCTGACGTTGCTTGGCACGGCGCAGTTCTCGACGCAGACGCGGCACGCTGGCCAACCAGACCATCGCTCCGCCAAGTAGCCAGCCGACAAGAAGCGTCGCCAGCAACGTGGCGCCCTTGGGAACGCTGAGCGTTTTTAGATACAGATCGAGACTGATCCAGTCGCTGTTGAGCGCGCCGAAGATGGCACCTAGCGCTGCGAAGACGAGAGTCAGCAAAACGATCAGCAGTCGCATGGACAACCTTTCATCGAAAGGGGCAGGCACGATGCCATTGCCCGCAGGATGCATCATCAATCGGATCAGGCGCGCGGATCAACCGTGTCACGTCGTCTCGGCGCGTCGACCGAACTAGCCAGGATGTCAGGTAGGTGCGTCCTGATTGACCCGCTCGCGCAATTCCTTGCCCGGCTTGAAGTGTGGCACATGCTTGCCTTGCAGGGCGACGGCGTCACCGGTCTTGGGATTGCGACCCATCCGCGGCGGGCGGAAGTGCAGCGAGAAACTGCCGAAACCGCGAATCTCGATGCGGTCGCCCTCGGCCAGCGCTTCGCTCATCTGCTGCAACAGCGCCTTGACCGCCATTTCCACATCATTGGCGGCAAGGTGAAGCTGGCGATTCGCCAATGCTTCAATCAGCTCCGATTTGGTCATCGATTGGTCGGCGGGCACGGCATGGGTCAGCGTTCAGTGGTGCCCGCCGGGTGGCAGGCACAAAGGGCAGGCAGAAGGGCGCCGACACGCGGCCGGCGCCCACGATCAACGTCCCAGCTTTTCCTTGAGCAAGGCGCCGAGCGTCGTATTTGCCGCCGATTGACCCTGATACTCGTCGAGTGCGCCCTGCAGTTCTTCGTCGTCCTTCACGCGAATCGACAACTGCAAGGTACGGCCCTTGCGGTCCATGCCGATGAACTTCGCCTCGACCGGATCGCCCACCTTGTAATGCAGGGTGGCGTCGTCGACGCGTTCCTTGGCGATGTCGTTGGCTTTCATGTAGCCCTCGACGCCTTCGGCCAGATCGACCGTGACGCCCTTGGCATCCACTTCGCGCGCCGTGCCGGTGACGATGCTGCCACGCGGGTTGGCAGCCATGTACTGGCCGAACGGATCCTGCTCAAGCTGCTTGAGACCGAGCGAGATGCGCTCGCGCTCGGGATCGACCGCAAGCACGACGGCTTCTAGGTCTTCACCCTTCTTGAAGTTGCGGACCAGCTCTTCGCCAGTCGCCTGCCAGGAAATGTCGGACAGGTGAACCAGGCCATCGATGCCGCCGTCGAGACCGACGAAGATGCCGAAGTCGGTGATCGACTTGATCTGGCCGGTGACCTTGTCGTTCTTCTTGTAGATGGCCGCGAAGGCTTCCCACGGATTGGCGCGGGTCTGCTTCATGCCCAGCGAAATACGACGACGCTCTTCGTCGACGTCGAGCACCATCACTTCCACTTCGTCGCCGACCTGGACCATCTTGCCCGGGTTGACGTTCTTGTTGGTCCAGTCCATTTCGGAGACATGGACCAGGCCTTCGACGCCCGGCTCCAGTTCCACGAAGCAACCGTAATCAGTGACGTTCGAAATCTTGCCGAGGATGCGCGTATCGGCCGGATAGCGGCGCGTGATGTTGACCCACGGGTCTTCACCGAGCTGCTTGAGCCCCAGCGAAACGCGGTTGCGCTCACGGTCGAACTTCAGCACGCGCACGTCGAGCTCGTCGCCGACGTTGACTACTTCGGACGGATGACGGACGCGCTTCCACGCCATGTCGGTGATGTGCAGCAGGCCATCGATCCCGCCGAGGTCGACGAATGCGCCGTAATCGGTGAGGTTCTTGACGACGCCCTTGACGACAGCGTTTTCCTGCAGGCGATCGAGCAGTTGCTCGCGCTCGACGCTGAACTCGCTCTCGACCACGGCGCGACGCGATACCACCACGTTGTTGCGCTTGCGATCGAGCTTGATGATCTTGAATTCGATGTCCTTGCCTTCGAGATACGAAGGATCACGGACCGGGCGTACATCGACGAGCGAACCTGGCAGGAACGCACGAACATCCTTGATGTCGACGGTGAAACCACCCTTGACCTTGCCCGAGATACGGCCGCTGACGGCCTCGTTCTTGGTTTGCGCTTCTTCCAGCTCGTCCCAGACCAGCGAGCGCTTGGCTTTTTCGCGCGACAACATCGTTTCGCCGAAACCATTCTCGATCGCATCGAGGGCTACCTTGACCTGGTCGCCAACCTCGATCTCAAGCTCGCCTTCCTCATTGCGGAACTGCTCGATCGGAATGATGCCTTCGGACTTCAGGCCTGCATTGACAACGACTACGTCGGAGCGAATCTCGACGACGACGCCGGTGACGATGGAGCCGGAACGCAGCTTGTCGAGGGAGCCTTGGCTCTGCTCGAACATTTCGGCAAAGCTTTCGGAGAAACTATCTGTCATTTGGGTTTCCATGGATAAAAAAGAGCCGTCGCCCTGCCCCGCGGGGTCAGTCCGATCCAGCCCACCTTAGAGGGTGCAATGCACCGTTGAATTTCCGGACGAATCCGGGCCTGTTCCCTTGCGCTTGCGTCAGACCGGGCGCACCAACGCCAACACCCGGGCGACCACGGCATCGACTGCGGTGGCAGTCGTGTCCAGGATCAGGGCGTCGGCGGCCGGCTTGAGCGGCGCTACCGCACGAGAGGCGTCACGCGTGTCACGCGCTTCGATCTCCCGCAAAAGGGCGGCGAGATTAACACTCAATCCCTTGTCCTTCAACTGCTTATAACGCCTTTTCGCGCGTTCCTGGGCACTCGCCGTCAAAAACACCTTGAAGTCGGCATCGGCAAAGATCACCGTTCCCATGTCGCGTCCATCGGCGACCAGCCCGGGGTTGCGGCGAAACGAGCGCTGCTTGTCGAACAAGGCTTGCCGCACACCGGGTATCGCCGCGATGGCCGACGCCGCCGCGCCGGCAGTTTCGGTTCTCAGCTCATCGGTGGCGTCGTGACCATTGACGATCACCCGCGTTTCGCTGCCGTCCTTCGGGTCGCGGAACTGGATTTTCGTCCCCTCGGCGCAACGCGTCATTGCGTCGGCATCGGAGAGATCAAGATCGGATGCGCCCGCCGCATAGCCGACCGCGCGATACAGCGCACCGGAGTCGAGCAAGTGCCAACCCAGCGCGTCGGCAACGGCCCGGCTGATGGTGCCCTTGCCGGAACCCGACGGACCATCGATGGTGAGGACAG
>JBATAQ010000283.1:0-32540 GCA_049661925.1 Dokdonella sp. | reverse complement strand
GCCTCAACGTACGAGAAGCGTCCCGGGATGTCGTAGTTCGACGCGTCGTAGCCGTTCAACGAGCAACTGGTGCAGATTGGCGGGTCCTTGCCGAACACGTTGTTGATACCTGCCGAAATCGTGGTCTTCACACGGGTCGGCAAGGTGAAGCTGGCGCGCACATCGTGGAAGACGGTCGCACCCAGGTGGTTGCTGCCACCGGATTGGCACAGGTCGTAGCCGTCCGGGATATTGCAGAACTCGGTCAGCTCGCCGATGTAACGCGCCGCCCAGCTTGCACTGAACGCATTGATGCCCCAGTTGAGCCGCGCTGTTGCCTTCCACTTGGGAATGCCGCTGTCATTGACTTCAACGCCGACCACGCGCGGTTCGGCGAGGCCGGAATCGCTGGCGATCGCTTCGTAGTTGAACACGCGGGTCGCCTGCACGCTGGCTCCAAACGTACCGATGCCCGATTCGTTACCCAACCAGGTAACACCGAAATCAGCACCCTTGGTGTTGACCTTGCCGAGGTTGGCCAAGGTGTTGTTGAAACCGTTGATGTTGCCGCCCGACGAGCGTGTGATACCAGCGCAGAACACCGGATCGAGTGATGCCACGCAGCGGTTCAACTGGGTTTGCGCATCGGACGCCTGGATCGCGTCCTGGATGCGGATGCGGTACCAGGTCAGTTCGAAATCAAGCTTCTGCGACCAGGCCGTGTTGTCCGCCCATGACGGGCTGTACAGCGCGCCGACCGTGAGGCTGGTCGAGGTTTCCGGCTTCAAGGTATTGTTGCCGCCGGTGACCACCGAAATCTGCGAATTGGCCTGCTCGAAGCCGGCCGGGTTGGGCACGCCGAGCGTTGAGCAATTCGTACCCGCAGCACCGGTTGCGCCGTTGCACGGGTCCTGGATTTGGGCATCGAAACGCGAGAAGGTACCGAACAACTCGCCGATAGACGGTGCGCGGAAGCCTTCGGCCCAGGTGCTGCGCAGGGTGAAGTCATCGCTCAACTGCCAGCGCAAGCCAAACTTGTTGTTGGTGGTGCCGCCGAAGTTGGAGTAGTCGGAGTAGCGCGTCGCCAGGCTCAGGTCCAGATGCTTGGCGAACGGCTGGTCGGCCAGCAACGGTGCATTCAATTCGAGGTAGTACTCGTTGACCGAGTAGCTGCCATCAGTCGGTCCGGACGGCACGCCGTTGGATTCACCGGCAGTGACGACCGAATCAGGCGTGTAGGACCCGCTCAGCTTGCGATGCTCGTAGCCACCGGCAAACGCCAACATGCCGCCGGGAAGCTGGACTATGTCGCCGGAGAGATTGGCCGTCCAGACGTCCAGATCCTGTTTGCTGCGATCATTCTCGGTGAACAGGATGTAGTTGAGCATGTCCGGCGTGATGCTGCCGGGGCCACCGAAGAAATTCAGCGGCACGCAAGGCGCGGTACACGCAGCGACCGGACCCAGTGCGCGCTGGATGTGGGCGATGTTGTAGGTGCCATTGACCGTTTGTGATGCCTTGTTCTCGCCGGTCGCGTAATTCACGTCCCAGAAAAACTGGCGGTCGGCGGCGTTGAAGTCGCCCCGCAAGCTGGTGCTTATGTAGCTGGTATCGACATCCTGGCTGAAGATGCGCGGTCCGCCTTCAACGGGTCGCCGGGTCAGGAACGCGCCTTCCGGGGCGATCGTAAAGCCGAACGGATTGAACGGATTGGTTGCATCGATACCGACGACATCGGCGAGACCGCCGCTGCCCGCTTCGGAACCCAGGAAGATCGGCTCCGGCGCGGCCTGGTTGACCGATGTGCGCTGCGTGTAGGCACCCTTGATGTTCCAGCTGACACTGTCGGTGATGCGATAGGTGGCCTGCGCGAAAATCGAGTCACGCTTGGATGGCGTCAACAGCAGGTTGAACGGCGCGAAGTTGAAGCGTTCCGCATTGGTCCATTGGCGATAGCCGCCCGAACCGTTGCCGGAAAGATTGCAGAACGAAGCGCCGCCATCGAGCGGGCAGAGACCACCCAAGGTGTTGGTGGGATCCGGTGGAGCGAACACGAGGCGTCCATTCGGCGTCGCCGAACTCCAGGCTGCCGGGTTCACCGCACCGCCAATACCCGGCGTTGGAAAACGCGACTGTTCCCAGTCTGCTGCGCTGATCCGGTTCTGGTCATAGTGGCTGAGGTCGAAGAAGAAATCGAGGCGGTCAGTGCTGCCACCCAACGAGACGTTCGCGCGGTTGGTCTTGCCATCGCCCTGTGAGTAATCGCCGTAATAGAGGCCAATGCTGGCACCGTCCTGCTTGTGCTTGGTGATGATGTTGACGACGCCGGCAATCGCATCGGAACCGTACAGCGACGAGGCGCCGTCCTTCAAAATTTCGATGCGCTCGACCGCGCTGGCCGGAATCGTATTGAGATCGACCGCCGCCGATACGCCGGATGCCGAGGACTCGCTTACCCAACGCAGGCCATCGACCAGGATCAGGGTGCGCTTGGCGTTGAGATTGCGCAGCGAAACGGTCGTCGAGCCCGAGCCGACACCTCCACCGTCGGGCGGAAAGCCGAAGTTACCGGCGGAGTTGAATTTGGTATTGAGAGAAGAACCGCTGATCGACAGTTGCTGGATGATGTCGCCGATGGAACCCAAGCCAGTCGCCTCGATGTCGGCTGCGGTAATCACCTGCACCGGCACCTGTCCTTCCAGTTCGGCGCGCTTGATGCGGGTGCCGGTGACTTCGATGGCCTGCAACTTTTGGGCGTCATCGCCGGGACGGTTCTGGGCAATGGCAGTGGGAGCAGCAAGTACCAGCAAAATCGCTGCGGCCAAGCCCGATGGGCTCGCCTTGGTCATCGTGTGAGTGAATGTCATCGGTGGTCTCCGGGATGAACAGCATGGGTTCTGGACCGCTAGCATCGGCTCCCCTGAACAGGCCGGTACTCAAGCGTGAAAAAAATGTAAACCCACGCGGCGAAAAATGCCAGCGGAAATTTTCGTGCCATGTGCTGGACGCGCCCTGGATTCAATAATCATTCCCAATGCCGCGCCCAAACTTCCTCGTCACCGGATCGACCTTCGATCCATCAAGGAGCTGTCATGTCCACCATGAAACACCTCATCATCGGCGCGATTTTCGCCGTCGCCGGATCGGCTATTGCGGCCCAGGCCCGGGTTGCTGCCGAGGCCAACGACAATTCGGCAACTTCACAACCGAAAAGCGAGTACACGTTTCGAGCTCGCCCCAACGATCATGAACAAATCATCGCGACGGGATTGATCGGCGACGTTCCCGCCTTCTACGCCGAACGCGGAATCGAGCTCTCCGATCTGGTCAGGGAAGGAGCGCCCAACAATCCGCCACCGATGCCGCCGTCACCGCAGCCAGACACGATTCCGAAGCTCGCTGGCGCGTACGCGAACTCGGTCGACTTGGTGACTTTCCATATCGTGATCGGAAAATGGGACCGGATGACTCGCTACGCCCGCAAGGCAAGCAGTGCTGACCAAAGCCTGGCGGCAGCTCCCTGGAAACTGATGTGCGACGGTGCTTTCTACGCTATCCCCGACCGCGGCAGTCGCACGTTGAACCCGGAACACTGTGCTTTCGAGAAGTCGCAAACAGACGAGTCGCACGCTCAGTGACGCTGCTGATCGGAACGCAGTCTTCGCCTCATCGAGCGCTGACATAGCCCCTCGCCCCTCGCGGGAGAGGGGTTGGGGAGAGGGGGCGATTCACCGTCGCAACGGTAAACCGCAGCGCCCCCTCTTCCGACCCTTCGGGCCACCTTCTCCCGCGCGGGGAGAAGGGAAGCTGGCCGGTGAACTGAGCGGGCGTTACGGAACGTCGCGGAACACGCCGGGGCCGTCGAAGTGGATTTCTTCCGGCGTCGGAATATGGATCGCGGTTTGCCCGGCGGCGGTCAGCTTCGCGTTGAGGGCAGCAAGGTCACCATCGCGGATCGCATTCCATAGCTGGAGTGACTTGGTGAGACGTGGGCCATAGTCAGCGTAGACGGCGCGTTGTGGCGCGGTGGGAATGCGATCGGTGGATTCGACATCGCTGGCCAGCGACGTCAGCACTTCGCTGACATCCGGAATCGCATGCGAATCGTGGCCGTCGCCGTCCGCGAGCGGCGCGGTTGATTTCAGCAAGGCGTCGATCATGGGACCCATACCGTTGGAATCGGAAGCACCTGTCGTCTTCGCCAGTTTTTCGAGCTGCTCGCGAACGGACTGCACTTCGCCGTAGCCCTGATAAGCGCGATCCAGCGCTGCACCGACCTCGCGTGCGAATGCAGTCGCTTGCTCGACCGCTTCGGCGGGCGCGTCCACGCGCGGGTCCATGCGTACGCGCAACGGTGCGTGCAAGGTCTTGCCGCCAACACTCAATGACACGTCGTAAACGCCAGGGACCACTTGCGGACCGAGCGGCTTCAGCAAAGCATCTTCATCGTGAATCGCGGCGATGCTGTAGTCGTAGCCGATCGCTCGCGGTCGCGCATAGTGCAAATCCCACACGAAACGATGTGCGCCGGCGCTGCTGCCGGGCTTGGCTTGTTCTCGCGTCCAGTCAATGCCGAAGTAACGAAACGCATTGCGGAACGGTGGCTTGTAGTCACTCGCAAATCGGCGAATTGTGTCGCCTTTGGCGTCGTGGATTTCGATGATGACCGGCGTGCTCGCATCCGCCGGCAAGATGTAGTCGATGATCGCGCCGCTGGGTGGATTGGTGCCGAGCGGAGTTTCCGGCGGCAACGGCGTGTCGCGATTTTCGCTGCGACGCACGCGGAATGCATCGGCGGGCTTGAACAGGAACGCGCCGTTCTGTGCCGTGGCTTGTGTCATCTGCCGCAGCGGCGACAGATCGTCAAGCACCCAGATCGCGCGACCCTGGGTCGCGACGATCAGGTCATTGTCGTGGACGAGCAGATCGCGCGCCCACGCGGTCGGCAGGTTGCGCTGCAGCGGCTGCCAATGCTCGCCGTCGTCAAACGATGTGTAGACGCCCTGATCGGTGCCGGCAAACAGCAGGCCACGCGTTTGCGTATCGGCACGCAGCACGCTGCTGAACTGGTCGGTCGGCAGGCCCTTGTCGATACGCGTCCAGTGTTCGCCGAAATCGTGGGTACGATACAGCTGCGGCGCGAAATGGTCCTGGCGATGGGTATCCACCGCGATGTAGGCGCTACCGTCGTCGAGCGCGGACGCATCCACAGTGACGATCTTGGCCCAGGCCGGCACGTCCGGCGGGGTGACGTTCTTCCAGTTCTTGCCGCCATCGCGGGTGAGCTGGACGCTGCCATCATCGGTGCCGATCCAGATCAGATCGTTGCCGCGTGGTGACAGGCCGATCGTGTAGATCACGCCGAAGCCGCAGTCACGCGCGAGCTTCGGCGTGATGCTCGCCTTGCAGTCGCTGGCGCCGTCGCGCTTGGCGGAAAGATCGGGGCTGATCACGTCCCACGATGCCCCGCGATCGTTCGAGCGGAACAGCACCTGCGCGCCCTGGTAGAGCGGATACGGCGCGCGTTGCGACATCGCGATCGGGGTGATCCAGGTGTAGCGGTACTTGACCGTATCGGGTCGCGCGCCATAGCTGCCGACCGGCCACGGCGACACGTTCTGCACTTCGCCGGTGTGCCCGTTCCAGCGCGAAAGACGCCCACCAAGGCCGGAACCGTAGACGATGTTCGGGTCTTGCGGATCGGGGATTTCGTAGTCGCGCTCGTCGGCACCGGTCGGGTGCCAGTCTCGAAAACTGATCGCGCCGTAGTCACTGCGACTGGTGATCGCGACGGTGCCGTTGTCCTGCTGGCCGGCGTAGATCCAGTACGGAAAACGGTTGTCGGCGGACAGGTGATAGAGCTGCCCGGTCGGCTGGTTGTACCAGCTTGACCAGCTTTGCCCGGCATCGACGCTGACAGCCGCGCCCTGGTCGCTGGACGCGATCATGTGATCAGGCTGGGCCGGATTGATCCACAAATGATGATAGTCGTCACCGCCTGGCGAACCACGGAACACGTTCCAGGTTTTGCCGGCATCGACCGACTGGCGAATCGACTGGCCCATCGCGTAGAGATGATCCCGATTGGCGGGATCGACCGTGATGCGCCCGAAATAATCGCCCTCCAGCCAGCTCTCGCTATTGACGCGCTGCCAGTTGGCACCGCCATCGTCAGAGCGATACAGGCCGCCAGCATCGACGGCGAGTTTGTCCGCTTCCGCTTTCGCTGGCGGCGCATTGACGATGGCGTAGACACGCCCGCCGCTTGCCGTGGCAACGCCGATGCGAGCCAGCGTTGCGGTTGGCCAACCACCGCCCTCGATTCGATTCCAGGTGACGCCATCGTCCGTCGATTTGTAGAGGCCGCTGCCAGGGCCGCTGTTGGGCTGGAAGTAACTCATCCACGGGTAGTTGCGCACTTGCCAGGCTGCCGCATAGATCGTCGCGGCGTCTTCCGGGTCGCGCGCGAGATCGACCACCCCGGTGTCGGCGTCGATCTTCAGCGTTTGCTGCCAACTCGCGCCACCATCGCTGGAGCGATAAACGCCACGCTCGGGGTTCGGGCCAAAGTAATGACCGAGCGCACCCACCAGTACGCTTTCGGCATTTTTCGGATCGACCGAAATCGCGCCGATGTGACGTGTTTCAGCCAGTCCCATCGACCGCCAGTTCTTGCCACCATCAGTGGATTTGTAAACGCCATTCCCGGCGGCGACGTCATAACGCGCGCCAACCTGGCCGGAGCCAACGTAGATCGTCTCCGGTGCCGACGGCGCAACCGCAATCGCGCCGATTGAGCTGGCGGGTTGCTCATCGAACATCGAAGTCCAGGTCCGTCCCGCGTTGACCGTCTTCCAGACGCCGCCGCCAGCCGCGCCGAAATAATAGGTGTTCGGGGCATTCGGCACGCCGCTGCCCATCGTTGCCCAGCCGGCGCGAAATGGCCCAACAAGGCGCCATTGCATGCCCGCAAGATTCGATTCGGGTACGGGCGCTGCGGATGCAACAGTGGCGAGCGCAAGTGCAGCGACCACGATGAGGCGGTGGATGAGCATGTCAGGTCCGGCGGTCAGCGAAGGTGTTGGATTTCCTAACGGCTGTCGGATCGACCGATCCAAACGGGCGCAAGGTCATCGCACACGATACGCCACACTGCCCCACCCGAGAAATGCCAAACGTATGAGGTGGGACGACGATTGATGCACGAAACTTGTGTTCGCCAAACCATCGCGCATCGCGCAAGGCTGACCGGATTGCAATGGCGCCATACTTCGCGAAGTCTTCCTTGGAGATTTGCCATCGGGTAGGGAGCCGGAATATTCCGGCCCCCTCCCACACCACCGTACGTGCGGTTCTGCATACGGCGGTTCCTGTCGACCCTTCCACCCATGAGGATGGCAGGGCAGTGAGCTGGTTTCGTGCATCGTGTCGCCTGTCGTCCTTTGAGCACCTGGATCACCTTCCGGACTACTGGCCCTTCCAGTACTAATCGCAGGCTCCCGACTGTCGTCGGAACTTCTGCCCAAGACGCGCAGAGATCACGCGTGACTTGCCACTCGTGACAGGTTCGGCCCTTCGGTCCATGACGGCACCTACCATGGCCTCTGCTGAAAGCGCCATGGATGGCGTGAATGACGAAAACACAGGAGCGGTTTTCGGCCTTCTCGCTCCGCCTTGCAGCGTTGCCCTTTACGGCGGGCGTCCTGCCCGCCGCCCTTCGGGCCGCCTACGGCGTTCGGCCGCGCTCCATGCGCGGCTCGTCAGGCATGAGGCGAGATATCCCCGGGTATGACGCACCTGCCTTCACGCTTGTGCCTGTCGGATATACGCCGTGTCGTCTGTGCAAGTACCGGGCTTTGGCCTTTTTGGCTGCCTCACCCCAACACGTCGCCTCGTATCCGCTTCCTGTTCCCCGGATCAAGTCCGGGGCAGGCTACGGCCAGCGTTTTGCTTCCAGCTTCCTCCAGACGTCCAGTCACCCGAAACGCCCTTGTCTTCCGCTAATCCTTCCCCTTGCCGGGTGGATAGAGGACTATCACCTCCAAGCAAGTGCGCCCTGCCGGGCGCACCAAAAAACGGGTCACATGGGCCCGTCAAATTGAACGACTGAGGGAGGATCAGTCGTTGGAGGAGATCAAACGCATTACCAGAACAGCTGGGCGCGTCCTTCGATCGCATTCGGCTTGTCGGAGATACCGCTGCCCCTGGTCGCATCGGCGCGTACGTAGTTGAGCGAAAACTTGAAGTTGCGGAGAGCGTAGTAGTTGACGCCGATGGTGAGGTTCTTCTCTTCGCCGCCACGGACCAGGCCATCGTTGAGATTCAGGCCTTCATAGCGCACGCCGACCTGCCACATGCCGGTCCTGTGGACCGGATGGTTGGTCACGAATACGCCATCCTTGTAGCCCCAGGTCTCACCGCTGATGTTCCACAGGCCCGACACATACCAGCTGTCGGCGTTGTAGTCAGAACGGTTCAAGCGATCAACACCGGCGTCGAAATATTCGCCCTGCAATTTGAACGGGCCGCGCACCCAGCCGGCTTCCAAACCGTAGATGGTGCGCTTGTCGGCATCGCGGAAGGTGCCGCTGTCGATCAATCGCGGCGTGGTGCTGATGTCCATGCCGGGGCGCGCGCGAATGCGATCAACGTCGTTGTTGGTGTCGTAGCTGATCGCCGAAACGCCAAGGTGAATGATGTTGCCGTCCTCAAGAATCGGCGTGTAAGTGAAGCGACCGCCGTAACCGGCACCGGTGCCGCCGCCATCGGTGATCTCGCGACCGAACCAGCCAGCAATGGCCATCCACTTGCTGTCCTGCCAGGCCAGGCTGGCGCCTTGGCGACGCGACACGGCGAACGCCTGGGTCGCCATCGCCTTGACGATGAAGTCGTTGTTCTTGGTGCTGGACAACTCTTCCATGCTGTTCGGCTGCTTGTACTGGCCGACCCGCACACTGAATTTCGAGTTGAATTTGTAGCGACCGTTGACGTCGAGAAACTTGTCGTTGCGGGTACTGACGTCGTAGCCAACTACCCAATCGAAATTGCCTTTCTTGCCCTTCAGAACCAACTCGGCACGACGGACTTCTCCATCGTCGACCAGCGGCGTAAGGTCGTCGTTGTACTGGGTGCGATCAGCCTGTAGCAAGCCTTCGAAAGTCACGTTGTAGCCAAGGATTTCGCCCAAGCTGAAATCGGCGTGGGCCAGCGGCGCGGCGACCAACATCGCCATGGCGAGCAGCGAGCGTGCATTGCGTGTTTGCATGGGAACTCCATCGACAATTAGAAACGTTGGCAGTTGGCAGCGACGGATTCAACGCTGTCTGCGGACGAGGCGCAGGATGGTCCACTCGCGTGACAGCCGCGTGCAGGAACGATGACAGCGAGGTTACAGAGAGGCGCAGGCAGTCAGCCGGAGATGCCGCCCCTATACTTGCGCCATGCCCGCCTCCCAATCGACTCGCATCTTCGACCGCTTCCGTGGCTTCCTGCCAGTGGTCGTCGATGTCGAAACCGGTGGTTTCAATTCCGAGAGCGATGCTTTGCTGGAGATCGCTGTCAGCGTGATTAGGATGGACCAGGCCGGCTGGGTCGAGCCTGAAGCCGTGGTGTCGACCCATGTCACGCCCTTCCCCGGCGCCAACCTCGATCCAAAATCGCTGGAGATCACCGGCATCGACCCCGACCATCCGTTTCGCTTCGCCAAGCTGGAGCGCGCCGCGCTTGACCACGTGTTCGCACCAGTGCGTCTGGCATTGAAGGAAACCTGTTGCCAGCGCGCCATCCTGGTCGGACACAACGCTGCGTTCGATCTCGCGTTTCTCAATGCGGCGATCCGCCGAACCCTGCACAAGCGCAGTCCGTTCCACCCCTTCAGTTGTTTCGATACGGCGACGCTGGGCGGGTTGGCGTTCGGACAGACCGTTCTTAGCCGCGCCGTAAATGCGTCTGGCCTGGATTGGGATCCGAACGAAGCGCATTCGGCCGTCTACGACACCGAACGCACCGCGCAGCTGTTCTGCCGCATCGTCAATCGCTGGAAACTACTGGAAGACGCCCAGCTTGAAACGACCGCGATTGCGGACCACTGAGGCGCGCCATGCCGATCTACCAATACATGCCTGATGACGAGGCCGGCGCCTGCGAGCAATGCCGCGATGGTATTGAGCAATTGCAGAAGCTATCCGATCCTGCGCTGATCGCATGCCCGCAATGTGGCGCAGCGATGCATCGCGTGATCAGTGCGCCGGCCGTCGTCAGCGGCGCCGCGCACCTCAATCGCGAAAGCCACATCGAGAAGCACGGATTCACCCAGTACAAACGCGCCGGCAAGGGGGTCTACGAAAAAACTGCTGGCAAGGGCCCGGCCTTTATCAGCGGCGATTGATACTGCCCGCAAGCGTTGCAAGTCCTTGATTGCAAACGCCGACTTATTTCTGCAATAAAAGTCACATCATTTCGCAACTTCGCGCGGCTAGAAAGGCGGCCATCGTCTTCCAACCGTTGAAGGAGTTGCCCGTGTCTACCAAGATCATGCTGCGTGCCGCCGCGTTCGGTATCGCCACCCTGCTCGGCGCCAATACCGCACATGCTGCGGACGTTACCGGCGCCGGTGCCTCGTTCGTATTTCCGCTGATGTCGAAATGGTCGGCCGACTACAACGTCGCGACCGGCAACAAGATCAACTATCAGTCGATCGGGTCCAGTGGTGGCATTGCCCAGATCAAGGCCGGTACGGTTGATTTCGGCTCGTCTGATGCGCCGATGAGGCCGGCTGACCTTGCCGCTGCCGGCTTGATCCAGTTCCCTTCCGTCATCGGCGGCGTGGTTCCGGTGGTGAACATCGCCGGCGTCGAACCGGGCAAGCTGAAGCTGACCGGCCAGGTCCTCGCCGACATCTTCCAGGGCAACATCACCAAGTGGAACGATGCCGCGATCACCGGCTTGAATGCCGGCATGGAATTGCCATCGGCGACCATCACCATCGTGCATCGCTCGGATGGTTCGGGCACCACCTTCAATTTCGTCAACTATCTCGGCAAGGTCAGCTCCGACTTCAAGTCGAGCATCGGTGAAGGCACGTCGGTGCAGTGGCCGTACGGACTCGGCGGCAAGGGAAACGAGGGCGTTGCTGCCTACGTGAAGCAGGTCAAGAATTCGATCGGCTATGTCGAGCTGAGTTACGCGTTGCAGAACAAGATGGCCTACACCCAGTTACAAAACGCTACTGGCAACTACGTGTCGCCGAGCGCCGAATCGTTCGCCGCCGCCGTCGCCAGTGCGGACTGGAAGAACGCGACCGACTTCAGCCTGGTCATCACCAACGCACCGGGCGAGGCATCCTGGCCAATAGCGGCGACCAACTTCATCCTGATGCATGCCCAGGCCAAGGATGCCGCTCGCGCCACGGCAGCCCGCGAGTTCTTCAGCTGGGCGTATGCGTCGGGCAAGGACCAGGCCGCAGCGCTGGATTACGTGCCATTGCCGGACAAACTTGTAAGCCAGATCAAGGCGTATTGGAAAGCAAGAATTAAATGACGCTCCAAAAAACTCGTCGTCATCCTCGCGAAAGCGGGGACCCATTTTGATTTGCTGTTCTTCCAACGATTTGCTGAACATCAAAATGGGTTGACCAGCCTCCAGCTGTTGAAGAGCGCCTCCGCTTTCGCGGGAATGATGAGAATTTGAGCTTGTATTGCTTACAAAGATTTCTTGCAGCGCCGCGAACTGACAAACCATGACCACACTCACCACCAACACGGACCTGGAACTGCAAGCCAGCAAGGATGCCCGCAAGGATCGGCTGTTCCACGTGATCCTGGCCGGCACCGCGATGCTGGTTCTGTTCGCGCTGGCCGCAGCAGCGCTATCGATGTTGTGGGGTGGCCGCGCGGTGCTTGCCCAGGAGGGCTGGAGCTTCTTCTTTTCGACCGAATGGAATCCGGTCGAGGACAAATACGGCGCACTAATCCCCATCTACGGAACCCTTGTCACCGCAGCGATCGCGATGCTGATCGCAGTACCGGCCAGCTTCGGCATCGCCTACTTTCTTACCGAACTTGCGCCGGAATGGATGCGTGGCCCGGTAGGATCGGCGATTGAATTGTTGGCCGGTATCCCGTCGATCATCTACGGCATGTGGGGCCTGTTTGTGCTGGTGCCGATGATGACCGAGCACGTTACGCCATGGCTCAACGACAACCTCGGCACCCTGCCCTTGATCGGCCCATTGTTCCGCGGTCCACCGCTGGGCATCGGCATGCTGACTGCTGGCCTGGTGTTGGCGATCATGGTGATTCCGTTCATCGCTTCGATCATGCGCGAAGTATTCCTCACCGTGCCGTCACGACTGAAGGAATCGGCGTATGCGCTCGGTTCCACCCGCTGGGAAGTGGTACGCGATGTGGTCGTGCCTTACACGCGCACGGCGACGGTCGGCGGCATTTTCCTGGGGCTTGGACGCGCGCTGGGTGAAACGATGGCAGTCGCCTTTGTTGTCGGCAATACGGTGCGCTTTTCGCCATCGTTGCTGGAACCTGGCACCACCATCGCAGCCTTGATTGCGAACGATTTCGCTGAGGCGACCGAAACCTATCGCTCGGCTTTGTTGCTGCTGGGCTTCGTTTTGTTCATGGTCACCTTCGTGGTGCTCGCTGCGGCGCGATTGATGCTGACTCGACTCGCACGTCGGGAGGGCACGTAATGAATGCACCCACGCTGGTGATGACCGAGGCGGACCGAGTCGCACAGCGACTTTTTCGTCGTCGCACCGTCAGGAATGCGATCTCGATGATGCTGGGTTGCGCGGCCGCGATTTTCGGATTGGTGTTCCTGTTCTGGATACTCTGGACGACCGTATCCAAGGGCATCGGCGGAATCAACTTCGCCCTGTTCACGCAATCCACGCCACCGCCGCAAACCGAGGGCGGCCTCGCCAATGCGTTGTTCGGCAGCTTGCTGATGTGTGGGCTGGCGATCCTGATCGGCACGCCGCTCGGCATCGCTGCGGGAACCTGGTTGGCGGAGTATGCCGGTGCGCGCAAGCTGGGAACCATCGTACGTTTCGTCAACGACATCCTGCTGTCTGCACCGTCGATCGTGCTTGGGCTGTTCGTCTATACCGTAGTGGTCGCGCAAATGGGCATTGGCTTTTCGGCCATTGCCGGCGCGATCGCGCTGGCTTTCATCGTACTGCCGGTGGTGGTGCGAACGACCGACGAGATGCTGCGCCTGGTTCCCGGCCAGATGCGCGAAGCGGCCTTGTCGCTCGGCGTGCCGCACTGGAAAGTCATCGTGCAGGTTCTTTATCGCAGCGCGTCAGGCGGCATCCTCACCGGCATCCTGCTCGCTCTCGCCCGCATCAGCGGCGAAACCGCGCCACTGTTGTTCACCGCATTCGGCAACCAGTACTGGAGCACCGAACTGACCCGGCCAATGGCCAGCGTGCCGGTGGTGATGTACCAGTATTCGGGCAGCCCGTACGAATCCTGGCAGCAACTCGCGTGGGCTGGAGCGCTTGTGCTGACGACGTTCGTGTTGCTGACCAGCCTGGTCGCACGCGCCATCATCCTTCGGAAAAAAATCCGTCATGACTGATACCAACTCCGCCACCGCCGCGACGATGACGCAGGCCGTGCAGCCGGCACCTGCGCAGTCGCCGCCGAAAATGGCGTCGCGCCACCTCGATTTCCATTACGACGAATTCCGTGCTCTGAAGGACGTGAGTCTCGATATCGCGGAAAAGAAAGTCACCGCGCTGATCGGTCCGTCCGGTTGCGGCAAGTCGACGCTGCTGCGCGTGTTCAATCGGATTTACTCGATCTATCCCAAGCAGGTGGCGAGTGGCGAAGTCACCCTGGATGGCGTCAACATCCTCGATCCAAAATACTCGTTGAATCGGCTGCGCAGCAAGGTTGGCATGGTCTTTCAAAAGCCGGTGCCATTCCCGATGTCGATCTACGAAAACATCAGCTACGCGATTCGTCACTACGAAAAGCTGTCGCGGTCGGAAATGGATGATCGCGTTGAGGAAGCGCTCGCCCAAGGCGCGCTGTGGGACGAAGTCAAGGACAAGCTCAAGCAAAGTGCGCTTGGGCTGTCCGGTGGTCAGCAACAGCGCTTGTGCATCGCCCGCGCGGTTGCGCTGAAGCCGGATGTGCTGCTGCTCGACGAACCTACGTCGGCACTCGATCCCATCGCGACCGGCAAGATCGAGCAACTGGTCGCGGAGCTGAAAGACCGTTACACCATTGCCATCGTCACCCACAACATGCAACAGGCCGCCCGCGTTTCCGACTTCACCGCCTTCATGTATTTGGGCGAGATGGTCGAGTTCGGCCAGACCACGCAGATATTCACCAAGCCGGTCAAGAAGCAGACCGAGGACTACATCACCGGCCGCTTTGGCTGATGACGCAACTCGCAGCCACTGCCACCCACCGGAAACCGGACACAGGAAACCGCCATGACCACGCCCCACGCCCAGCACATCGTCAAGAGTTACGACATCGAATTGAATCGGCTCACTGGCGAGATCGTCCGCATGGGCGACCTTGCGGTGGCTCAGCTGGAAAGCGCCATCAGCGCGTTGACCGCGCGCGACACCAAGGCTGCCAACGCAGTCATCGGCGGCGATGCAGCCATCGACGCACTGGAGATGGAAGTGGGGCGTGACGCATTGCAACTACTGGTGGCACGTGCGCCGATGGCGCGCGATCTGCGCGAGGTGATTGCAGCGCTGCGAATTTCATCCGACATCGAACGCATCGGCGACTATGCATCGAACGTGGCCAAGCGCTCGCGCATCCTCAACCAGAACGATCCGGTCAAGCTTGCCTCGGCGCTGCCGCTCCTTGCAGAACTCGCTGGCGAACTGGTCAGCGAAGTGCTGGCTGCCTACAGCCAACGCGATGCCGATCGCGCGTTGCTGGTCTGGACTCGCGACGAACAACTCGACGATCTCTACACCGGCCTGTTTCGCGAACTACTTACCTACATGATGGAAGACCCGCGCACCATCACGCCCTGCACGCACTTGCTGTTCATGGCAAAGAACATCGAGCGCATCGGCGATCACGCTACCAACATCGCCGAGAACATCTACTTCCTGGTCCACGGCGAAGCGATTCCGCAGACACGGCGCAAGGGCGAAGACGTGTACAACCTGCCGGCTCAGTAACCGGCGTGCCATCATCTCGGACTGATCGCGAAATCGAAAATCCGAACGCGAGCGAGATCAGTTCTTGAGCGGAAAAACATCCGCATCCGGCTTCACATCACCGATCACGTCGACACCCGCAGGCGGTTTGAACGCGAAGGTGCTGGCCGGCAATGAGGGATTGCGCTGCCAGTTGCTGAAGCGGATCTCGGTATCGTTGCCAAGTTGATCCTTGAAGTGCATGCGGGTCAGACCTTGCGCATCAAAGCCGAGTTCGGCGTATTCGAAATCGGGCTCCTTCGATTTGGATACCAGCTTCAACCATTGAAGGCCATCGCGCTCGCCGGCTTCGCTGGTGGTGAACTCGCGATCCATACGGCCCAGGTCGGTCAACACGCTGAGCGGGCTGTGCGCTTCTTCCGAGCTTTGATTGCGCACGCTGACCTGTTCCAGATCGGGATCGTAAATCCACACCTTGGCACCATCGGCGACGATCAATTGCTCGAAGGGTGTTTTCGCTTCCCAGCGAAAGCGGTTGGGTGCGGACAGCGCCAGGCTGCCGGCGGTTTCGTCGGTGGCCTTGCCGTTTGCCGTGGTGACGACCTGTTTGAAATCCGCCGAAACCGATTGCAGGTTGTTCGAGAACGCCTGCATCTGCTGGCGCGCAGTCGTCGACGTACCGGCGGCGTTCGCGAGCAACGGAGACAGAAGCAAGGAAAGGATCAGGGCACGCATCATCGGAACGTTCCAGCAAGGAAAGACAGCGGCGCCAAATGGTCGACGACGCGATATTGGAGTGATTGAACGCGCTCAAGTTCAGCGCGTCGTGTTCAGTCTCGTGGCGGCGGCGGTGCCAGGACGCTGCGACTGCCGTTGTGTTCCGGCCCACTGACGACGCCATCCGCTTCCATCTGTTCGATCAATCGCGCGGCCCGGTTATAGCCGATGCGCAAATGACGCTGCACACCGGAAATCGATGCCCGACGCGTTTCGGTCACGATGCGCACCGCACGGTCGTAGAGCGCAGCATCTTCACCGCCCTCGGTATCGGACACATCCATCGGCAAGCCGATATCGCTGATGACGCGACCGTCGTCCATCGACTGCACTTCTTCAAGCACACCGCTGATGTAGTTCGGGGTGCCCTGCGCGCGCAGCCATTCGACGACTTTGTGAACTTCGTGGTCATCGACGAAGGCACCGTGCACACGTTCCGGCGACGCGGTTCCAGGCGGCATATACAGCATGTCGCCGTGACCCAGCAGCGCTTCCGCACCCGACTGGTCGAGGATAGTGCGCGAGTCGATCTTGCTCGACACCTGGAACGCGATGCGAGTCGGAATATTGGCCTTGATCAGACCGGTGATCACATCGACTGAAGGCCGCTGCGTGGCGAGAATCAGATGGACGCCAGCTGCACGAGCTTTTTGGGCGAGGCGCGCGATGAGTTCCTCAACCTTTTTGCCGACGATCATCATCATGTCGGCGAACTCGTCGATGATGACGACGATGTACGGCAACGTCTGCAACGGCTCGGCACGCATTTGCGGTTGCGAGGCGTCGGGTCGGAACAACGGATCGAGCAGCGGCTGGCCGCGCGCTTCCTCGTCCTTCACCTTCTTGTTGAAGCCGGCCAGGTTACGCACGCCGACGGCCGCCATCAGCTTGTAGCGGCGCTCCATTTCGGCGACGCACCAGCGCAGCGCATTGGCCGCCTCCTTCATGTCGGTGACGACCGGTGCCAGCAGATGCGGAATGCCTTGGTAAACGGACAGTTCCAGCATTTTCGGATCGATCATGATCATCCGCACGTCAGCGGCAGTGGCCTTGTAGAGCAGGCTCAGCACCATCGCGTTGAGCGCGACCGACTTGCCCGAGCCGGTCGTACCGGCGACCAGCAAATGCGGCATCTTCTGCAAATCGACAACGTGAGCGCGACCGCCAATGTCCTTGCCGAGAGCGAGAGCGAGTGGCGACTTCACCGCGTCGTACTTGTCCGAGCGCAGGATTTCCGACAGATAGACAATCTCGCGATTGACGTTCGGAATCTCGATGCCGATCACCGACTTGCCGGGGATCACGTCGACCACGCGCACGCTCATCACCGACAGGCCCCGCGCGATGTCCTTGTCGAGGCTGGAAAACTGGCTGCCCTTGATGCCGGCCGCCGGTTGCATCTCGAAGCGCGTCACGACGGGACCGGGGAAAACACCGACCACTTCGGCTTCGATGCGGAAATCGCGCAGCTTCAGTTCAAGCTGGCGCGACAAGGCTTCCAGCGTCTCACCCGAATAGCCTTTCGCTTGCGGCTTGGGATCGTCAAGCAGTGCCAGCGGCGGCAACTCGCCCTCCTTCGCTGCACCGATGAAAAGCGGAATCTGGTTTTCCTTCTGAGCGCGCTGGCTGCGTTCGACCGGCACTGGTGCGGGTTCGATCTTGATGGGTTCACGCTTGGCCTGGCGCGCGGTCTCGACCTTGCGCACGCCATCGCGCTCGTTACGCGCGGTGCGTGCGGCCATCATGTCGTCCGCCGCAATTCGCGCCTCGCCGATCCTGCCAAAGCTGCGCAGGATGAAGCCACCGATGGAATCCATCAGCCGGAACCACGACAGGCCGGTCGCCAAGGTGATCGCGATCAGGAACAAGGCAAACAACAGCATGTTGGCGCCGATCAAACCCGCGGTATGCGCAGAACCACCACCAATCAATTCTCCGAGGATGCCGCCGGTACCGCCCGGCAAAATCGTCGGACCACCGAAATTGAGATGACACAGTCCGGTGCCAGCCACGAACAACAGGAAGCCGCCGACGAGCCGAAACGAAGGATCCAGTTGCGAGCCTTCCGGCGCTGCCAGGGCACTGCCGCGCAGCACGCGCGCACCGAACGCCAGCAGCAGCAATGGGAACAGCCACGCGCAATAGCCGGCGAAGTAATACAACAGGTCGGCAATCCACGCGCCAAGCTGGCCGCCGAAGTTGGCGACTTTGTCCGGTTGGCCTGAATGCGACCAACCCGGGTCCTGCGGGCTGTAACTGACCAAGCACAGCAACAGATACACCGCCAGCGGCAGCAACAACAGGAACCCCGCCTCGCGCAATACGCGATGCAGCCGCTCGTTGCGCGCGGGCGCTGGCTTGGCGGTCGTGGATCGACTGTTGCGGGTTTCGCGTGCTGCGGGTCGTGTCGCCATGGATGCCTTCTGGGACGGATTCAGGCGAGCCATTCGAGGCCTGAATGCCGGCGAATTGCAGGAGTGCCCGACGGCATTGCGTTGCCGCGGTCAACGGCGATCCTAACCCGGATCGCCGCTATCCCGAGCCTCATCAAATCAGGCCATCGCCTGCAAAGCCGGATGCGTGATGCGACCAGCCTCGACGTTGATGCCGGCATTGAGCGAAGGATGGTCGCGCCATTCGTTGCCAGCGGCCAGCCGGACAACGTACGGCAGGATTGCGGCGGAGATGGCCTGTGATGATGTCTGCGGCACCGCGCCGGGCATGTTGGTGACACAGAAATGAGTGACGCCGTCGACCTTGTAGGTCGGCTCGGCCCAAGTGGTGGGGCGCGAGGTTTCGAAGCAGCCGCCTTGGTCTATCGAGATGTCGGCCAGCACGCTGCCCGGCTCCATCGACTTGACCATTTCTGCCGTCATCACGCGCGGCGCTTTCGCGCTGGGGATCAGCACCGCACCGACGACCAGATCGGCGTTGCGGATTTCGCGAGCGACGGTTTCCTGATACGGATAGAGCGCGGTCACGTTGGCACCGAGTGCCATCATCTGGGCAAGGCGATCAGGGCGCATGTCGAACACGACCACATTGGCACCACCAGCAGCAGCCAGTTGCGCCGAATTGCTACCCGCCGCGCCCGCACCGAAGACCACAACCTTGCCGCGTTCGGTCGCCGGCAAGCCGCCGAGCAACTTGCCCTTGCCGCCAGCAGGCTGGTGCAGCAACTGAGTGCCAATTTGCACGGCAATACGCCCGGCGATGATCGACATCGGGGCCAACAGTGGTAGCGAGCCGTCCGGTTCCTGCACCGACTCGAACGCGATACCGGTCAGACCGATATCGAGCAGGCGCTGCGTGAGTTTTGGCTCGGCGGCAAGATGCAGGTAGCAGAACAACAGATGATCGTTGCGCAGGCGGGTCAGGTCGCCCTCGATCGGCTCCTTCACCTTGACGATCAATTGGCCGGCTTCGTAAAGCGCATCGGCATCGGCAGAAATGCTCACGCCGACGGCAGTGAAATCGTCGTCGGTAAAGCCACTCTTGATGCCGGCTCCCGCCTGCACGAAAACTTCGTGGCCATGCCGGATCAAGTCGGCACAGGCGGCAGGAACGAGGGCGACGCGGCCTTCGAGGGTCTTGGTTTCAGACGGGATACCGATACGCATGGTGTTTCCTCGGCGAGTGGATATGGGTGGTGGCGAATGCTGATGAATGCCGTAAACCTTGAAACCTGCCGCCCTGCCCCTCATTCTCGCTGATCGAAACGACGTTGCGTCGCGCCATCACGGCGTCGATACGACCATCGTGGAAAGCAAAAACCCGCTTTCATTTCAATCACTTGGGAACGATACTTCGTTGCCCGGCGCAGGCCTGCAAAACGGCTGGGATTATACATGAGCACTACCAAGCACTCGCGACTGATCATTCTCGGCTCCGGCCCAGCCGGCTACACGGCCGCGGTCTACGCGGCCCGCGCCAACCTGAAGCCAACCATGATCACCGGCCTCGCCCAAGGCGGCCAGTTGATGACGACGACCGATGTCGACAACTGGCCCGGCGACGCTCACGACCTGCAAGGGCCGGACCTGATGAAGCGCATGGCTGAACACGCCGAGCGCTTCGAGACCGAAATGGTCTTCGACCACATCCACAGCGTCGACCTGTCGCAAAAGCCCATCCGCATGAAGGGCGACAGCGGCGAATACAGTTGCGACGCGTTGATCATCACGACGGGCGCGACGGCGAAATACCTCGGCATCGAATCGGAAGAAAGATTCAAGGGTCAGGGCGTATCGGCCTGCGCGACCTGCGACGGATTCTTCTTCCGCGACCAGGATGTCGCCGTTATCGGCGGCGGTAACACGGCAGTCGAGGAAGCGCTCTATCTTGCCAACATTTGCCGCAAGGTGACCTTGATCCATCGCCGCGACAAGCTGCGTTCGGAGAAGATCATGCAGGACAAATTGTTCGCCAAGGAACGCGAAGGCAAGATCGAAATCATCTGGAACGCCACCGTCGACGAAGTGCTCGGCGACGAGACTGGCGTCACCGGCGTGCGCGTCGGCAGCACGGTTGACGACAGCAAGCGCGATATCGAAGTCACCGGCATGTTCGTCGCGATCGGCCATACCCCCAACACCGGCATTTTCGATGGCCAGCTCGACATGAAAGGCGGGTACATCACGATCAAGAGTGGCTTGAACGGTGGTGCGACTGCGACCAGCGTGCCTGGCGTTTTCGCCGCCGGCGATGTCGCCGACCAGGTCTATCGCCAGGCCGTCACCTCGGCTGGTTTCGGCTGCATGGCGGCGCTCGATGCGGAGAAGTTCCTGGACCAATAGCGGCTCGCGCGCGGAGACGTGAGCGACCCGATGATCGGCATTCCTCTGCGCTTGCAGATCCATCAACGGATCAGCGAGATTGCGGCCGCGCAGTGGGACGCCCTGGTGCCCGACGCCAATCCGTTTCTCTCGCATGCGTTTCTCGATGCGCTGGAAGCGGAGCACTGTCTGCGCAGCGATTACGGCTGGACGCCGCATCACTTTAGCCTGCACACAGGCGATGAATTGATCGGCGCGGTTCCGCTTTATCTGAAACGCAATTCGCACGGCGAGTTCGTGTTCGACTGGGCATGGGCAAATGCCTGGGAGCAGGCGGGGCATTCCTACTATCCGAAGCTGCTGGTGGCAGTTCCGTACTCGCCCGTCACCGGCCCGCGCCTGTTGGTGGGCACGGCTGCCAACGCAAGCTCGCGACGTTTGGCGCTGGCGCAGGCATTGCACGAACACGTCAACCATCTCGGTCTGTCATCGGTGCACGCGAACTTCACCAATGCCGACGACGCGGCTGCACTCGCCCGCGATGGATGGCTGCGGCGGGAGGACACCCAGTTCCATTGGCGCAACCGCGGCTGGCCGGATTTCGAGGCATTCCTCGCCGCGTTGACCGCGAAGAAGCGCAAGAACATTCGCCAGGAACGCGCCCATGTCGCCAGTGCGGGCATTCGCTGCACGATGAAGCATGGCCACGAAATCGACGATCAGGATTGGAGTGCAATCCACGACCTCTACGTTTCGACCTTCGAGGATCACGGCAACCTGCCCGTCCTCACTGAAGGTTTCTTTCGTCGTCTCGCCATCACGATGCCTGCGCGCATCATCGTTTGCGAGTGTCGTCACGGCGATCAACTGGTCGCGATGGCGTTCTTCCTGCGCAGCGAAGAGACCTTGTATGGACGCTACTGGGGCGCACATGTCGACGCGCCCGACCTGCATTTCGAGGCCTGCTATTATCAGGGCATCGACTATTGCTTGCGCCATGGCCTGAAGACTTTCGAGCCCGGCGCACAGGGCGAACACAAGATCGCCCGCGGCTTCCTGCCGACAGCGACGCAGTCGTTCCACTATCTGCGCGACGAAGGATTTCGCCACGCGGTCGCCGACTACCTTCGGCGTGAAACCGTCTCGCGACGCGCCTACCGCGCCGACCTGATGCTGCGTTCGCCCTATCGCGACGGCGTTGACGAATGACAACGCGTCTTACGGTTCTCGATCCGATGAGCGTCGACGCGTTCCCCTCGGTCGACAAGGCGCTTGAGTATCCAAATGGCTTGCTCGCTGCCGGCGGCGACCTTTCGGTCGAGCGACTGCTGCTGGCCTATCGGCATGGCATCTTCCCGTGGTATTCCGACGGCGAACCGATCCTGTGGTGGTCGCCCGATCCGCGCATGGTGTTTCGCACGGATCGCGTTCACGTGCCGCGACGACTCGCGCGATCGTTGCGCGGCTGCACATGGAGTGTTCGCGCGGATACGTCGTTCCGCGACGTGATGCGCGCCTGCGCTCAACCACGTCCCGACCAGCCAACGACGTGGATCAGCGACGACATGCTGCACGCCTATGGCGAATTGCATAACGCCGGGCATGCACATTCGATTGAAGTGTTTGATGGCGAGACCTTGATCGGCGGTGTCTACGGCGTCGCCATTGGAAAGGTGTTTTTCGGCGAGTCGATGTTCGGCACCGTCAGTGGCGCATCGAAAGTTGCCTTGCTTGCCTTGTGCCATACGCTCGATTTATGGCGATGGCCGCTGCTGGACGCGCAGGTGCAGTCCGATCATCTGGAGACGCTCGGTGCGAAGTCGCTGTCGCGTGTCGATTTCGTCAGTGAAATCGCACTATTGGTCGATCACACGGGTCGTGTCGGTAGCTGGAGAGATATCGTTCCGGACATCGACATCGCCGGCCTCGCCGGACGTTAGAAGTCGCCAACAAAAGAGTCGTCGTCATCCTCGCGAAAGGGGGGACCCATTTTGATCTTCGACACGCTGCTTAGAAAACAGCAAAGTCAGAATGGGTCCCCGCTTTCGCGAGGATGACGACGGTGGGGAACCTGCGCGCTGACCCTCGAGGCTGCCGCGCGCGTGCGAGAATCGAACACGTTCCCTTGATGGCAAAACCCCATGGCCGGTTCCAGCTTTTTCGCCTTGTTCGACGATATCGCGACGTTGCTCGACGACATCTCGTTGATGACCAAGATCGCTGCCAAGAAAACCGCAGGCGTGCTGGGTGACGACCTTGCCTTGAATGCAGAGCAGGTCGCCGGCGTCTCCGCTGATCGCGAGTTGCCGGTGGTGTGGGCGGTCGCCAAGGGTTCGCTGATCAACAAAGCCATCCTGGTGCCGGCAGCGCTGCTGATCAGTGCGTTTGCGCCATGGGGTGTCACCGTACTGCTGATGATTGGCGGCGCCTACCTGTGCTTTGAAGGCGTCGAGAAACTCGCAGAGCGCTGGTTGCACGACCAGGACGAGCGAGACCATGCCCGCGCGGAACGCATGCGAGCGATGGCTGACACAAACGTCGATGTCGTGGCGATGGAGAAGGACAAGGTGAAGGGAGCAATCCGCACCGATTTCGTGCTGTCGGCGGAAATCATCGTGATTTCGTTGGGCGTGGTTGCTTCACAACCGTTCGTCAATCAGGTCATGGTATTGGTGTTGATCGCGCTGGCGATAACCGTCGGCGTGTACGGAGTTGTCGGTGCCATCGTCAAACTGGACGATGCTGGCTTGTACCTTGCGAAAAGCGACAGCGAAGGAGCGCTTGGCAACGTACTGAGGGCGTTCGGCCGTGGCTTGGTCACGTTCGCACCGTGGCTGATGAAAGGACTGTCCGTCGTCGGCACCATCGCGATGTTTCTGGTCGGCGGCGGCATTCTCGTTCACGCCATTACGCCACTTCATCACTTGATCGAATCGTTTTCGCCGGCAGGTCTGCTCGGCAGCATCGTCGCCCAGCTAAGCAACGCCCTCGTCGGTGTCATCACCGGCACCATCGTGCTTGCCATGGTCACGGGATTTCAGAAGCTGCGTGGCAAAAAATCCACGCACTGAAAGCATCGGTGCCTGAAACGACGATGCCCGGAAACAAAAAGGCCGGCGCAACGGCCGGCCTTTCGTCTACAGAAAGCGATTCCTAGAACGGGATATCGTCATCGTTGAAGGTGTCGTCGTTTTGCGGTGGGGCTTGCCGGTTCGGCGCGCCTGACCCCGATCCCCGCGATGCGCCGCCACTTCCGCCGCCACTGCCCCGTGACGAACCACCGCCTTCGTTGCGATAGCCGCCACCGCCACCTCCGCCACCTCCACCTTCACTGCTGCCACCAACGCCGCCCAGCATCTGCATTTCATTGGCGACGATGTCGGTGCTGTAGCGCTCGATGCCTTCCTTGTCGGTGTACTTGTTGGTGCGCAGCGAACCTTCGATGTAGACCTGTCGGCCTTTCTTCAGATACTCGCCGGCGATCTCGCCAAGCTTGCCGAACAGAACCACGCGATGCCATTCGGTACGTTCCTGGTTTTCGCCGGTCTGCTTGTCTTTCCACTGTTCGGACGTCGCGATGCGCAAGTTGCAGATCGCGCCACCATTGGTGGTGTAACGGGTTTCGGGATCGGCACCGAGGTTGCCGACGATGATGACCTTGTTAACGCCTCTTGCCATGACTGTGACCTGCTGGAGCCGTGATCCGTATCGCTCGGATCGGGTGGGGATGCGGCACCAACGGCACCGTTCCATGGGACAACGATGATAACGCCGCGACGACCGGTTTGTACCGCCATGTCGCTGTCGATCCACGGCAGCGGTGGCGGGCGCAGCGGGTTGCGCAAACAGATTGTTCGCCAGCTCTTCTGCTCCCTCCCCGCCGTTACGTTGCGCAAGGTCACATCACGTTCATCGCCACTGCCCCGAAATGCGTCGCAGGTGGCCGTGCAGGAATTGCGCCTCGGCCCACGGGGACGGCATTGAACTGGCTTCTTGCCCAGAGCGTGGTACCAGGGTCGCTTTCTCTTTCGTCGCCGCTGATTGATCGTGAATGTCGCGATCATTGCCATCCATCCAGGAGACCAATCATGTTGCACTACGCCATTATCTTCCTTGTTGTCGCGATCATCGCCGCCGTGCTCGGCTTCGGTGGCATCGCTGGTGCCGCCGCAGGTATCGCGAAGATCCTGTTCGTCGTCTTCATCGTCCTGTTCCTTGCTGCATTGATCTTTGGCCGCAAGCCGAAAATCTAGACATCACGCGCTTCGGGCTATCCGGCCTTCAGCTTCGCGTATTCATTATGCTGAACGCATGACGCGAGAACGGTCATGCAAAACAGCCTTCAACCCACTCAGGAGACCTCCATGATTTCGATTTCAACCAAGCGTTCGCTGCTCGTCCTCGCCATCGCCGCAGCCATGGCATTTGCCTTGCCCGCCTGCACCAGTAACCCGAACAAGACCGGTGCCGAGCGGACCGGTGAAGTCGTCGGCAACGCTGCTGAAAAGACCGGTGACGCGGTTGGAAACGCCGCTGACAAGACGGGCGAAGTGGTGTCCGACAGCTGGATCACGACCAAGGTGAAGTCGCAGTTGATCGCTGATGACCTGGTCAAGGCGCGCGACATCAACGTCAGCACTGACCAAGGCATCGTGACACTTGCTGGCGTCCTTGAGTCGAATGCCGAGCGCAGTCGCGCGATGTCGATCACCAAGGGCACCAAGGGTGTCAAGGGCGTCAACACGTCGGCCTTGAAGGTCAACTAAGCCGGACCGCGTAGATCCAACTCGCCCGACCTGCGCTTGCGAGCCCTTGCAGGTTGGGTGAGTGTTCCGGGTCCGGTCATAGGCGCCGGGTCACACTGCATCCCGCTGCCGAGTCTCACCGATTCACTGAACCGCCCGGCGCTCGCAGCCGCCACCCGCATGACCGAGCAAGGAGTAACCCATGTCTACACTCAAGAATGTCATCCGCTCCAGCGTCGATGACGCCGAAGAAACCCTTTCCGATTTCGCTGACGCTAGCCGACGTCGTGCCAAACGTGCCGGCAAGCAGTTGCGCAACGCGGCATCGGACGGACAGGAGTTGGCTAGCGATTTGTTTGCCGATGTGGTTTCCACCGCCCGTAGTGCCGGCCAACTGGCCCGCGAGCGACCGGTTGCCACTGCTGCCGCAATGATCGTTGGCGGTCTGCTGGTCGGCGCGCTGTACACGTTCCTGCGTCGACGCTAGAAACCTTGCGTCATCCGCACCATCAAAAAAGCAGCGATTCGTCGCTGCTTTTTCCTTTTGTCGGTTTTGCTAACGAGTTCGCGATGACGCGCGATGGATTCCGACTCGACGTGGTGGCCCCGGCCCGATTCGAACGGGCGACCTTCCCCTTAGGAGGGGGACGCTCTATCCAGCTGAGCTACGGGGCCTTTGCGCCGCGGATGATACGGGGCTGGTTACACCCCATCCAACTTCTCCGCGATCAATTTCCTTGGCCGGACATGCCCGGTCGCGCGAACATGCGGAACAGTATCCAGGCCAGCACGATAACGCCGAACGCGCCGGCGATGAGCAATGGTGGTGATGAGAAGACCAGTAACGCACAGGCTACGAGCGCTGCTGCGCCAAGCCAGCGATCACTGCGGCTGGGAGGACGCAAGCGTGTGCCCACCAGCAGGCTAAGGCCCGCGGCGGCGTAGGCCATGACGACAACGAGCACTACCGCATTGATGATGACGCCAAACTGTGTCGCGACCGTTGCGGACATGGTGACGAAGGCAATCGCGGTCATGCAAATGCTGACAATCAGCAAGCCCCAACCCGCCGATCCGTTCGTGCGCAAGCGTCCGAAAATTGGCGGCAGGAAACCGCGTTGAGCGGCCCGCGCGCCGGATTCGCCAGCAACCAGCATCCAGCCACCCAACGTTCCGGTTGCCTTCAACGCCGCTGCGGCCGCAATCGCCATGCCGGCCCAAGGGCCGAAGATCGTTGCCGCCACTAGCGCGAATGGCGCGCTCGATGCCGCCAGCTCGGTCGCCGGAACGATGCCCATGACCAGCACCGACGACAACAGGTAGACGACGCCGGCAATCAGAATGCCGCCATAGGTCGCGCGCGGAACGTTTCGATCCGGGTCGCGCACGATGCCAGCCACCATCGCGCCGGTTTCAAGTCCGACGAACGCCCAGAACACGGGTGCCAGCGAACTGAACACCACCGACACATCGGACTGTCCACTCACGTTCCAGCCGGCGTCATAGATGGCACGGTCGAAATGCCCCCAGCCACCGAACAACACGACCAGCACCGGCGTGAGTCCGAAGATGACGCAAAAAGATTGAAACCGGGCGACCTGGCGTGGGCCGAGCAGGTTGATCGCGAACATCAGCCAGATCAGTGCAATCTGTCCGGTGACCTGCACCGCAGGACTACTGCCGTTGAATGGCAGCAACGTGACCATGTAGCCGAACGCGGCGATTGCGATGCCGTTGTTGCCTACCCAGGCTGCGATCCAGTAGAGGGTCGTCGTGAGAAAGCCCATGTCGCGGCCCAATGAAGGGCGCACGTAGTCGTCGGGCGATTGCAGGTTCGGGTAGTCGCGCGCGAGTCGCGCAAACGCGCCTCCCAGGGCCACCGCCAGCACCGTGCCAAGCAACCAGCTCAAGGCCGTGACACCGCCGACTTGGGCGAGGCTGGCTGGCAACAGAAAAAAGCCGGAACCGATCATGTTGTTGGCAACCACGAAGGTTGCCAGTACTGGACCGATCTTGCGTACAGGTGGATTCATCGATGCCCTGCCCCGAGTTGTTGGACGTTTCGCAAATCAGCCGGATCAGTACCCGGCGAAGCTGCGGAGGATCGCACAAATGACGAGGGAATCGATCCGTCCCTCGTCATCCCGCGTAGACGGGGACCCATTTTGATTCTGCTTTTTTCCGTAGCTTGGCGAAGATTAATGCATCGGGCTGCGCGAGAGGCACTCGAGCAATGGCCGGAAATGCAAAAGGCCACGATTTTCATCGTGGCCTTTTGCGGTCTCGCAGCACAGCAAATCGTCGGTCAGGCGGGCTGGCCGCGCGATGCCTTCTTGCGATCGTTCTCGGTGAGGTGTCGTTTGCGCAGGCGGATGCCCTTCGGCGTCACTTCGACCAGCTCGTCGTCCTCGATGAACTCCAGCGCCTGCTCCAGCGACATGCGGATCGGCGGGGTCAGTTGCACGTTCTCATCCTTGCCCGAGGCGCGCACGTTGGTGAGCTGCTTGGCGCGCAAGGCATTGACGGTAAGGTCGTTGTCCTTGGAATGGATGCCGACCAACTGGCCTTCATAGATATTGTCGCCCTCGGCGACCAGCAATCGACCGCGCTCCTGCAGGCTGATCAGCGAATACGCCGGCGATGGCCCCTGACCATTCGAAATCATCACGCCGTTCTGGCGCTTGGCGATCGCGCCTTCGGCCTTGGGGCCGTAGTGATCAAACACGTGGAAGAGCAATCCGGTGCCGGCGGTAAGTGTGCGGAACTCGGTCTGGAAACCAATCAGTCCACGCGCCGGGATTTCGTAGTCGAGGCGAACCCGGCCACGTCCATCCGATTCCATGTTCTTGAGTTGCGCCTTGCGCATGCCGAGGCGTTCCATCACGCCGCCCTGGTACGGCTCTTCCATGTCGACCACGAGTTGCTCGATCGGCTCCTGCATGATGCCGTCGATTTCCTTGATGATGACTTCCGGCCGCGACACGGCCAGCTCGTAGCCTTCGCGACGCATGGTTTCGATCAGCACGGAAAGATGCAATTCACCGCGACCGGAAATCTTGAACTTGTCCGGATCTTCGGTTTCTTCCAGGCGCATCGCCACGTTGTGCAGCATCTCGCGCATCAGGCGCTCACGAATCTGGCGGCTGGTCAGATACTTGCCACCGCTGTGGTCCTTGTTACCGGCGAACGGCGAGTTGTTGACCTGGAAGGTCATGCTGATGGTCGGCTCATCGACGGTGAGCACTGGCAACTGCTCGGGCGCGTCGGGCGCGCAAATCGTGTCGGAAATACCGAGGCCTTCGATGCCGGAAATCGCGATGATGTCGCCGGCTTCGGCCGTTGGCACCTCGCGACGCTCCAGACCCATGAAGCCGAGCACCTGCAGCACCTTGCCACTGCGCTTTTTGCCTTCGCGATCCAGAATCACCACCGGCATGTTGGTGCGCACGCTGCCGCGCTCGATGCGGCCGATGCCGATCAGGCCGACATAGCTGTTGTAGTCGAGCTGGCTGATACGCATCTGAAACGGGCCATCCGGATCGACTTTCGGCGGATGCACGTGCTTCATGATCGCTTCGTAAAGCGGCGTCATGTCGCCTTCGCGCACGTCAGCGTCAAGGCCTGCGTAGCCATGCAACGCAGATGCATAGACGACGGGGAAGTCGAGCTGCTCTTCGCTGGCACCGAGGCGATCAAACAGATCGAACGTTGCGTTCAACACCCAATCCGGTCGCGCACCAGGGCGGTCGACCTTGTTGATGACGACGATCGGCTTGAAACCCATCTGGAACGCTTTCTGGGTCACGAAGCGCGTTTGCGGCATCGGTCCGTCCATCGCATCGACCAGGATCAGCACGGTATCAACCATCGACAGAACGCGCTCCACCTCACCACCGAAGTCCGCATGGCCCGGCGTATCGACGATATTGATGCGGTTTTCTCGCCAGGTGATGGCCGTGTTCTTGGCCAGGATGGTGATGCCGCGTTCCTTTTCCTGGTCGTTCGAATCCATCACCCGCTCGGCCAGCACGGTGCGGTCGGAAAAGGTGCCCGACTGTTTCAGCAGGCAATCCACCAGAGTGGTCTTGCCGTGGTCGACGTGGGCGACGATCGCGATGTTGCGCAGGTTTTCAACTGACATGGGAAAAGGCGGCGTACCGTTGGAACGTCGCTGGAAGTCTTGGGGAGTCGATCAGTATACCGTTTCGCGACTATCCTTTGTGTTTGCAGCACGAAGATGGCGTTCGCGGCCGCTGCTGCGAATGGCGGCGGCGTTTCGCCCATTGCTGCAACCGCAGCATGGATAGCGACTCAAGGACGCACGCGGCTTGTCCAAACAAGCTCGCGGGTTTACCCTGCAAGGCTCACATCATGACCCAATCCCCGCCTTCGGTACCTGTCGCCAACCCACCATCCGCCCCTGATCGCAACGGCGCGGAAGATGCGGCTGCGACCGAGAAAACCGAGGTCGAGATTGGCGGCCGTGGTGGCTTGGACCCGACCCGTTACGGCGATTGGGAAAAGAACGGCCGCTGCATCGATTTCTGAGTTTTCAGCGTGCCGCCAGCACTGGTGGCGCACCATTCCATACCAGTCAGCCCATAAGGCCCAGCCATGCAAAATCCGGCGCGACCCTTGTCCCCTCACCTGCAGGTTTATCGCCGGCAGGTGCAGATGGTCACTTCGATCCTGCATCGCGCGACCGGCGTCGTGTTGTCGGTCGGCAGCCTGCTGATTGCTTACGGACTGATCGCGCTCGCGTCGGGCAACGCGTCCTGGGATGAATTGCGCAATTGCGCTGCAAGCTGGTTGGGGTTGATCGTGCTGATCGGCTGGAGCTGGGCGTTGTCCTTCCATCTCATCAACGGTATTCGCCATTTGTTGCAGGATGCCGGCTGGGGCTACGCGATCAAAACCTTTGTTCGTAACAGTTGGATATCGGTGATCGGCAGTCTGTTGCTGACCGTCGCGATCTGGGCCATCGTCATCGCACACGGAGGTTTTGCATGAAGCAGTTCGATGGCTATCGCAATGCGCTGAAGCAGGCGCGCGGACTGGGTTCGGCCAAACACGGCGTGCATCACTTCGTCGTGCAGCGCATCACCGCCGTTGCCTTGATCGTGCTTGGCATCTATTTCCTCTGGCTTGTTGTGTCGCTGGTCGGTGCCGACTATGCCGCTGCCCGCGCGACGGTCGCGAATCCATGGAATGCCGTGCTGATCAGCGCCTTCCTTATCGCGATGTTCTGGCACTCGCAATTGGGCATCCAGGTGGTCATCGAGGACTACGTGAAAACGCCATGGCTGACCCTTGCTTCACAGTTGCTGGTGAAATTTATTTGCGCATTGGCGGCACTCGCCAGCGTGTTCGCCGTCATCCGCATTGCCGTCGTCGGCGCGTGAGCGCGGCGCAAAGGAACCCAATTCAATGAGTGCCTACAAGATCGAGGAACACAAGGTCGACATGGTCGTCGTCGGTGCCGGCGGCGCCGGCCTGCGGGCGACGTTCGGCCTTGCCCAGAAGGGCCTGAAAACGGTCTGCCTGACCAAGGTGTTTCCAACCCGTTCGCACACCGTTGCGGCGCAGGGCGGTATTTCTGCGGCGCTCGGCAACATGGGCGACGACGACTGGCGCTATCACTTCTACGACACCATCAAGGGTTCGGACTGGCTCGGCGACCAGGACGCGATCGAGTACATGTGCAAGGAAGCGCCGGCCGCGATCATCGAGCTGGAGCACTACGGCGTGCCGTTCTCGCGCACCGACGACGGCAAGATCTACCAGCGTCCGTTTGGTGGCATGACGACGAAATACGGCGAAGGCCCGCCAGCGCAGCGTACCTGCGCCGCCGCCGACCGTACCGGCCATGCGATGCTGCACACGCTGTACCAGCAATCGCTGGCGCACGATGCCGATTTCCGCATCGAGTATTTCGCGCTCGACCTGATATTCGACGACGAGGGTGCGTGTTGTGGCGTGCTTGCGCTCGACATGGCCGAAGGCAAGCTGCACCTGTTCCGTGGCCAGGGCGTGGTGCTCGCAACCGGCGGCTACGGTCGCGCCTATTTCAGCGCCACGTCGGCACACACCTGCACGGGTGACGGCGGCGGCTTGATGTTGCGCGCCGGTCTGGCGTTGCAGGACATGGAATTCGTGCAGTTCCACCCCACAGGAATCTATGGTGCAGGTTGTCTGATTACCGAAGGCGTGCGTGGCGAAGGCGGCATTTTGCGCAACTCCAGCGGCGAGCGCTTCATGGAACGCTATGCACCGCATTACAAGGATCTGGCATCGCGCGACGTGGTATCGCGTTCGATGACCATCGAGATCCGCGAGGGTCGTGGCGTCGGTCCGGACAAGGACCACATCCTGCTCGACCTGACTCACCTGGGTCCCGACGTCATCCACGAGAAGTTACCGGGAATCGCCGAGAGCGCGCGCATCTTCGCCAACGTGGATGTCGAGAAGCAGCCCATTCCAGTACTGCCAACCGTCCACTACAACATGGGCGGCATCCCGACCAACGTTCATGGCGAAGTGGTGCAACGCGTGGGCGACGATCCCGAACGCGTCGTGCCGGGCCTTTACGCCATCGGCGAAGCAGCCTGCGTATCCGTGCATGGTGCAAATCGCTTGGGGTCGAACTCGCTGCTCGACCTGGTCGTGTTCGGTCGCGCGGTCGCCAATCGTTGTGCCGAAACAATAAAGCCGGGTGCCGGTCACAAGCGCCTGCCCGCGTCGGCCTGCGATCGTGCGCTGGCCAATCTCGACAAGCTGCGCAATGCCGACGGCGGCACGCCGACCGCGGTCATTCGCGATCGCATGCAGAAAACCATGCAGGCCGACGCCGCCGTGTTCCGTACTTCCAAGACACTGTCGGAAGGCTGCGAGAAGATGGATACCATCTTCAATAGCTTCGACGACGTCAAGGTGACTGATCGCTCGCTGATCTGGAATTCCGACCTGATCGAAACCTACGAATTGCAGAACCTGCTCTACAACGCCGTCGCGACGATCACCTCGGCCGAGCAGCGCAAGGAAAGTCGTGGCGCCCACGCGCACGAGGACTTCCCCGATCGCGACGATGTCAACTGGCAGAAGCACACC
>JBATAQ010000282.1:0-8011 GCA_049661925.1 Dokdonella sp. | reverse complement strand
TGCTGCGCGCAAGCGGCCAACATCAGCAGGGCAGGGACAAGGATGGGCAATCGATTCATCACGGTCATGGAACGGCCTGCGGATTGAAGGGGCGATTGTAGGGGTACTCTGATCAATCCCGCACAGGCGGCACCGAACTGTCTGCCCGCAGATCAAGGCGCATCGCCGAAGGCAGACTGGCCGTCTGGCAAGGCGGCGCAACACGGAGCTGCGGGCAGACAGATCGGCCCTAACGGGTTGATATCAGATGACGGGGTGATGTCAGGAAGGCCCTCACATCGACGCGTGCGGCTTGTCCAGGCGGCCAGCCTGCACTTCACCACGCACCCCAATGTGAAAACCTTTCTGACATCATGTCGCCTGCGTGGAGTTGATCAGAGCACCCCTGGATCGCCGCAGTTTATTACAGCACCGCCACTCGCCCCGAGATCACCACCGATGCCTGACTATCCGTCGCCCAGACTGACCGCGATCACCTGCGTGCTGACCGGCATCGCGTTGTTGCTGGTGGTCTCGTTACACCTGCTTCCTGCGCTGCTCGCAGGCCTTTTGGTTTTCGCGTTGGTCACCGCGCTGGATCCGCCGCTGCGGCGAATCACTCCAGGTACCCGTGCCGACTGGCTGGTGGTGCTGTTGATCAGCATCGTGGTGGTGTCGCTGCTGAGTCTCGCCGTGTTCGGAATCATCTCGTTTTTCACCAACGGCGGAGGCAATCCCGACCATATTTTTGATCGCATGATGCCGCTGATCGACAAAGCGCGGGCACAGTTGCCAAGCGTGGTCGTCGAACACCTACCCGACAACATCGGCGAAATCCGCAGCGGACTCGACGAGTGGTTGCGCATGCACGCGGCCACGCTGCAACTGGCCGGCAAGCAGGCGGTGCGGGTATTCACGCAGACCCTGATCGGCATGGTGCTGGGCGCAATGGTGGCGCTGAGCGGTGCAACTCCGAGCCGCCATCACGGGCCACTGGCCATGGCGCTGGCGACACGCACCCAGCGTATTGGCAACGCATTTCGCGACATCGTCTTCGCGCAACTCAAGATATCGCTGCTCAACACGCTGTTCACCGCGTTGTTCCTGCTGGTGGTGTTGCCGCTGTTCGGTGTTCAACTGCCACTGGCGAAGACCTTGGTCGCGATCACCTTTGTCGCCGGCCTGCTGCCTGTGCTCGGCAACCTGATCTCGAATGCGGCGATCTTCATCGTTGCGATGTCGGTATCACTGTGGGTTGCGATTGCGGCGCTGACCTTCCTGGTCCTGATCCACAAGCTCGAGTACTTCCTCAATGCCCGCATCGTCGGTGGCCAGATTCGCGCCCGCGCCTGGGAACTGCTGCTGGCCATGCTGGTGATGGAGGCCGCATTTGGCATCGCCGGCGTCATTGCGGCGCCGATCTACTACGCCTACCTCAAGCGCGAACTGGAAGCGGCGAAATTGATTTGAAGTAAAGGTCACATGGGATGCAGCGCGTCGGTGGCAGCGAAGCGGGACGTATTTTCATTGACAGCGACTCGACCATGCTTCGTAGCCCGGCACGCGCAGCGCGCCGGGATTGAACGGAACGACGATCAGGATGCGAACCGATTGTCTGGCGTCGCGCAACCCCGCCGCGCTGCGCGTGCCGGGCTACGGGTGGATTTCGTCGAGCGCTTCGACTGCTTTGGAGAGGCGCTTGGGCGATACCGATTCCGCAGTTCGCAGTTCCTGCGCGAACACGGAGACCCGCAATTCCTCGACCAGCCAGCGCAGGTCATCCAGTACAGTTTCGTCGGCGCTCGCACTGGCACGATGCTTGAGATAGGCGCGCCAGTAAAGTTGGACCTGCAACATGCGCGCCTGGTCCTTGGCCGGGTCCTGGCGCAGGCGTTCGCCGCGCAAGCGCATCGCGCGCAGGTAGCGCGGGTAGTGCTGCAAACGGTCGGCTGAAAGCTCGCGCAGGAAACCGGGGAACAGCAACTCGTCGCGTTGTTCGCGCAGGTCGTCGTAGTTGGCCTTGGCAAAGCCCATCAGCGGCGGTTCCAACCACGGAGCGAAATCGGCATGTGCTTCGATGATTGCCTCGGCCAGTTTCAGTCGCTCGACAGCCGTTGGGAACAGGTCGCGCGCGACGTTGGTTTTCACTTTCTCGAACGCTTCACGCGTGCGTGCGCCGCGCGGTTGCGTGTCGAGACATTCGCGCAACGCGGCTTCGACGACATCGCTGCGCAGCTGCGCAGCACTGCCGAAGCCGGCCCACTTCAGCATCAGCGTGTTGTTGACCGGCAACTGTCGCTGCGCCTGTTTGATGCGATCGGCAAGCGCGCGATGCAGCAGTCGGTCGACGCCGGCGACGTGCTCGGCGAGGGCTTCGTCACGGCGTTCGAAGACACGTAGCGCGACCGTCTCACCAAGGTCGACCAGTGCCGGGAATGCGCTCAACCCGCCACTGGAAATCACCGTGTCCGGCAAATCCTCGAAGTCGAACTGGGCGACCTCCTCGCGGACCAGTTCGGCGTCGGCGCGTTGCGAAAATGCGGCGCGCGCGGCCCCCGACCACTGCGCCTGGATGTCGTCGAGGTCGCGACCCTCGGCAATCGTGCGACCGTCTTCGTCGAACACGCGGTAGCGCAGTCGCAGATGCACCGGCAGCTCAATCGTTGCGAAATCGCGGGCGCTGATTTCGACCCCGGTTACCCGAAACAGATAGGTCGCCAACGCGCTGGCCAATGCATGATCGTGGTCGGGGCCTGCTTCGATGAACGCGGTCGCAAAGTCCGGTGCCGGCACAAAGTTGCGGCGCAGCGATTTTGGCAAGCCGCGAATCAACTCGGCGATTTTTTCCGCCAGCAAGCCCGGCACCAGCCAGTCGCCTTGTCGCGCCGTCACCGCGTTGACGAAGGCCAGCGGCAGGTTGAGGGTGACGCCATCGGCGGGATCGCCGGGTACGAAGCGATAGTCGTAACGCAAGGACTGCGACTTGACCGCCAGAGCGGCAGGGAAGTCGCGCGTGCTGGCACCTGCCACGCCGGCCAGTACATCACCTGGCGACCAACGCAGCGCCGCCTGCTCGGCTGGCGTTGCGTTTCGATACCACGCGTCGAGCGCTGCCGTCGTCGAAATGTCGGCTGGGATTTTTCCGGTAAAGAATGCTTCCAGCTCGGCGTCGGATCGAAGCAGGTTGGAACGGCGCGCCTTCGCTTCAAGCTCGTGCGCCTGTGCGAGGACGCGCGCATTGGCGCGCACGAAATCGGCGCGACAGTCGATTTCACTACTCGTCAGCGCTTCACGCACGAAGATCTCATGCGCCAGCGCCGGATCCTGTTTCGAGAATTGCACCTGGCGTTTCTCGACCAGGTTCAAGCCGAACAGGTTGACCTGCTCGAACGCGAGCACGGCACCACGTTTGCGTGACCAGTGCGGATCACGCCAGCTCTTGCGGATCAGATGCGCGGCTTGTTGTTCGACCCAAGCCGGCTCGATACGCGCGCAATTCATCGCATAGATCTTGCCGATGTCGATGATCTGTCCGGCCAGCAACCATTGCGGCGGTGACTTCGACGTGGCCGAGCCAGGAAAGATCTGGAACTTGCGTTCGCGCGTGCCGCGATACTGGCTGCGCTCGTCCTTGATGCCGATCTGGGTTGGCCAACCCGAGATCAAGCAGCGATGCAGTGCTTCGTAGCGATCAGGTGGCAGCGTTGGTGCGTTGTTGGAATCCGATTGATCGTTCGGAACGTGAGCAGCGCGAACGGACGCATTGGAAATTTCGGCCTTTGTGGCAGCGCTGCGACCACGGCGACGACGCGAGCGTGGCGGCTGCGATTCCAAAGCCGCATTGGAAATTACCGGGTGCAACACAGCATCGCGATCCATGTCGCCTTCCAGCACCAGCAATTGCCGATGCAGCTCGCGCCATTCGCGCATGCGCAGGAACGACAGGTAATGCGTCTTGCACCAGTCGCGCAGTTTCGATTGAGTGAAATCTTCATGGGCGCGGCTGTAGTCGGTCCACAAACGCAACACACCGATGAAGTCTGACTTCGGATCAGCAAACAGCGCGTGCGCGGCATCGGCTTGGCCACGCGCGTCCGCCGGGCGCTCACGCGGGTCCTGGATCGACAGGAATGAAACCACGATCAAGGCCTCGCGCAACACGTCTCGCGACTTCGCTTCGACCAGCATGCGAGCGAGTGCGACGTCGACCGGAATCCGCGCAATCTGCTGGCCGATCCGGGTGAGACGCTTGTCGTCGTCGATCGCGCCGATTTCGGCGAGACGCCGATAGCCATCGCCGATGGCGCGGTCATCCGGTGCTTCGACAAACGGGAAGTCGACGACATCACCGAGCTTCAAGCTCAACATGCGCAGAATCACTCCGGCGAGTGACGAGCGCAGGATTTCCGGATCGGTGTAGCGAGGTCGTTGCAGGTAATCGTCTTCGGAATACAGCCGATAACAAGTACCCGGACCGACGCGTCCACAGCGACCTTTGCGCTGGTCGGCGGCGGCTTGCGAAACCGGTTCGATATGCAGACGTTCGAGTTGGCTGCGTGCGCCGTAACGCTTCACGCGCGCCGTGCCGGTATCGACCACGTAGCGAATGCGCGGCACGGTCAGCGAGGTTTCGGCGACGTTGGTAGCCAGCACGATTCGTCGCGCGACGCCGGGTTTGAACACGCGATCCTGCTCGGCCGCCGATAGCCGCGCGTAGAGCGCAACCACTTCCGTCTCGCGATACTTGCGTCGCGACAGCGCCAGGTGCACATCACGAATTTCGCGTTCGCCGGGCAGGAAGATCAGGGTGTCGCCGCGTGGGTCTGTGGCGGTTATTTCATCAATGGCGGCAATGACCTGTTCGGCAACACTGCTGTCGCCCTTCTCATCGGGCGGACGCCAACACACATCAACCGGAAACGCGCGACCTTCCACCTCGACCACCGGCGCATCGCTGAAATGTTCGGCGAAACGGGAGGTGTCGATGGTTGCCGAAGTGACGATCAGTTTCAGGTCGTGCCGCTTCGCCAGCAGGCGCTTCAGATACCCGAGCAGGAAGTCGATGTTGAGGCTGCGCTCGTGCGCCTCATCGAGGATGATCGTGTCGTAAGCCGACAGCCAGGGATCGCCTTGAGTCTCCGCGAGCAGGATGCCGTCGGTCATGAACTTGATCAGCGCGGCATCGCCAACCTGTTCGGTGAAACGAACCTGGAAGCCGACTAGTTGGCCAACTGATGTGCCCAGTTCCTCGGCAACGCGCCGCGCAACACTGCGCGCCGCAATCCGACGTGGTTGCGTGCAGCCGATCAAGCCGCGACGGCCGCGTCCGGCAGCAAGGCACAGTTTTGGCAGTTGTGTCGTCTTTCCCGAACCGGTTTCGCCGGCCAGGATCACCACCTGGTTTTGTTCGATCAGCTTGACGATGTCGTCAGCCTTCGCGGTGATCGGAAGCGATTCGTCCAGGCGAAGCTCGGGCACGCTGGCATCGCGCATCGCGACAGTCACGATCGACGCGTCGATATCTTTTTGCAGCTTCTCCAATGCGTTCGGCGCGACAAGGTCACCCTCGCGCAGCAAGCGACGCCAGCGGCCAAGCAGCCGACCGCGATCACGGCTTGCGACTAATTCGAGGCGATGGGAGAGGTTGGATGGCTCGGACATTGCTCGCGATGACGGATGGATCCGTCACCGTGTCGGTGCGCGGAAAATGGGGTGAATGATAGCGCTGCGCTATCGGAACGATCCAATCAATTCATTGGCTATGGGGCCGCGGCGGCGGCATGGTGGACCGTACTTGGTGAAGGAGAGCGACATGGCTATCGATATCGGCATCAACAAGAGGGACCGCGAGCGAATCGCCGACGGATTGTCGCGGCTGCTTGCCGACACCTACACGCTGTACCTGAAAACGCACAGCTTCCACTGGAACGTGACCGGGCCGATGTTCAACAGCCTGCACCTGATGTTCGAAAGCCAGTACACCGAACTGTGGGGTGCCGCCGACGTGATAGCCGAGCGTATTCGATCGCTGGATTTCCCGGCACCCGGCTCGTACTCGCAGTTCGTCAAGCTGTCGACCGTGAAGGAAGAAAGCGGCCAGCCGGAGTGGAAGGAAATGGTCCAGCAACTGGTCGACGGCCACGAAACCGTCGCCCGCACCGCGCGCGACGTCTTCAAGTCGGCCGATGCCGCGAACGATCAGTCCAGTGCCGACCTCGTGACCCAACGCATGCAGGAGCACGAAAAGACCGCGTGGATGCTGCGCTCGCTGTTGAAGTAGCTGCGCGGACTCGCGCTTTTTTCTTTCCTTCCTTCTCCCGTCGGGAGAAGGGCCGGGGATGAGGGTCTGTCTTTTCGCGTCGCTACGGCTTGTATTTGGGTTGTTTGGCGGTTTAGACGTCTGTTGTTGGCTGTCGCCAGACTGGTCACGCGTTTCGCCGGGCTGCCGCCCGCCGAGCCACCCACGGATCAAGTCCGAGGGCAGGCTCTTTCTGCTCGCACAGAAACGTGGCCCAAAGATGCGCCCGTGGCGGGTCGGTCGTGCGATGAAGCCGCACGACTGCGCGAGGCGGCTACGGGGTTCGCTGAAGGCGCATCCCTGCACCTGCAGCGAACTGGCCGAATCCATTCGGCCACACTGCGGGCATCTCCTGCGCCATCTCGCCTCCCCGAATCGGGAGGTAGGTCAAAAGAAAAAGCAGCACAGCGCAGCTGCGCTGTGCCTTTGATCCACCCGCCCGTTCCTGTCGGCAAGTGTTGGACGGATCAGCCGCTTGCGGGCCACACGAGGGATCGCGTGGCTTCGGCTGCGGCACAGGATGTGCTTTCAGCCGAACCCGGCCAGTACTTGCGCACCCGCACGGCTTCACCGTGCGGGCGACAGGTCATCGGGTCGCATCTTTGGCCTACGTTTCCCTGCGAGGAGAAAGGTAGGTCGCTCGCCGGCAGGTGAGAGAAACGCTTGACCCGTCGGGCGACGGCCAACAAGAGAGAAAAGTGGCTGGCGGCGGCTCGGCGAAACACTTGACGAGGTCGGCCGTAGGTTGGCAACGGATGGGCCGAGCCAACGCGCTCAGGTTTGGCCGTTCAAATGCTCCATTCAGCGCGTAGACCGTGAGTCAGCAAGTCGCGACAATGCCTCGCGCGCAAGTGGATTCAAGGCGGTCGCACCATCGACATAAATGGCGCAAATACGGACCAGCATGCGTGGTTCCCAGTAGCGCTCCAAGTGCAGCACCATGCCCGCGATGGCGAGCTCGCGATCGGGCTCCGAAACAAAATAGTCGGCGATATCATTGGCCATCTGGACTAAGCGTTCCCCACTTCCGGTCGGATCGCTCATGTTGTTGCACTCGCGGTGGCAAGGGAACGAACGCGCTGCGGATGCGTGTAGATCACGTGTCGATCCTGGCGGGCGTAGCCAATCAAGGTGACGCCGGTCGATTCAGCCATCTGGATGGCCAAAGCGGTCGCTGCAGAAATTGCGACAATGATCGTGATGCCGGCGGTGGCGGCCTTCTGCACCATCTCGTAGCTGGCGCGGCTGCTGATCACGACGGCGCCATCGCTCGCGTCGATGCCATCTCGCGTCATCGCACCGATCACCTTGTCGAGCGCGTTGTGACGGCCAACGTCTTCGCGCACCATCACGATCTCGCCGTCGTCGTCGATCCATGCGGCCGCATGGGTCGCGCCAGTCAAGGCGTTCACGGGTTGTTGGTTTGGCAGCGCAGCCAGCGCACGATGCAAGACATCAACGCCAATCGTCGTGCCCTTACCCACAGTGCGCGGCTGGCGAACGGCATCAGCCAGCGACTGCGTGCCGCACAGGCCACAACTGCTCTGCCCGGTCATGTTGCGCTGGCGCGTAGCGATTGCTTCGGCGCGCTTTTCCGGGATCGTAACGTCGACAACGATGCCTTCGAGCAACTCGCGAACCTTGATTGATTCCAGCTCGGAACTCTTCGTGATGATCCCTTCGCTCAAACTGAAGCCAAGCGCGAAGTCATCAAGGTCAGACGGCGTCGCCATC
>JBATAQ010000281.1:0-14271 GCA_049661925.1 Dokdonella sp. | reverse complement strand
GCGAATGATAGCGCCGGCATGATCGTCCCGGACGGTAGCTGTCGTGGCTGCGACGATCCACCATCGCTCGGCGCGCCTAGCCGTGGCAGCATGCAGGGCCGCACACTTTGTCCAGACTTTCTGAATTAGCCCGCCATGCATGACGACGCAGACATCGTTGCCACACAACACTTGGCAAGCTTGCTCGGTCCCGATGAGCCACCTGCATTTACATGCCGCGATGGAAACCCGCAATCGCCGTTCGTCATCATCGGCGACCATGCCAGCCGGCTCATTCCCGCAGCACTTGGAGCGCTCGGCTTGAGTGAAGCTGACATCGATCGACATATCGGCTGGGACATCGGCATCGGCGGTGTGGTCGAACATCTCGCCGACCAACTCGACGCGTTTGCGATACGCCAGAATTATTCGCGACTGGTGGTCGACTGTAACCGTCCGCTGGAATCATCCACGCTGATCGCCGAAGTCAGCGAATCGACGACGATTCCCGGCAATGCTGGATTGACGCAGGCGAAGCGCCAACAACGTCTTGATGAAATTTTCTGGCCCTATCACCGCGCCATTGATGTGGAGCTCGACCGCCGAATCCACGCCGGTGTGCCAACGCTGTTCGTGTCGATGCACAGCTTCACCCCGACGTACAAAGGTGAGACGCGACCTTGGCAGCTAGGTGTGCTCCACCATCGTCGCGCGGATGTGGCGGAGAACGCGCTGGCCATCCTTCGCGAAAGTGGCGAATGGGTGGTCGGCGACAACGAACCCTATGCCATTACGCTGACCAGCGAGTATTCGATACCAACCCATGGCGAAGGACGCGGCTTGCCCTGCGTCGAATTCGAAATTCGCCAGGACCTGATCGAAAGCGCGATCCAACAGCAAATCTGGGCGATGCGCTTTGCTGAATGGTTACGCACCTTGTCCAAACAGGTGCTTTGACTGTCAGGTTAAGTTTCACGCTGGCGTCATGGCGATGATCGCCACAAAATGAATCGACCGACGACCGGAGCCACACTATGCTGAAAGCCCTCAAAGTGACCCTTCGCACGATCAGGAACGTGGTGAAAGGTTTCGGTGACGACGAATTGATGACGCGCGCGGCCGCGCTGTCGTTCTACTCGGCACTCTCGTTCGCGCCGCTGCTGGTGTTGCTGCTCTGGATCGTCGCGTCGATGAGCGTGAGTTGGCAGGATCAACTGGTTGCCGAACTCACCAGTCTGGTCGGCGATCAGGCGGGCGAAGCCGTGAAGTTGGTCATCGCCAATGCGAGCGCGCGACCGGGCTTTGGCAGTTGGGCGGGACTGATCAGCCTTGGCGTCACCCTGATCGGTGCTTCGGCGGTGTTCGCTCAGTTGCAGAATGCGTTGAACCGCGCCTGGGGCGTACGCCCGAAGCGTGGTCGCGCCGTGCTCGGCTGGTTGCGTTCGCGCGCGCAGGCTGTCGGACTGTTGTTGTCGATCGCATTCCTGCTGATCATTTCCTTTGTCGCCAGTGCGGGCATCGCGATCTTCGTCCATCAGGGCACCTGGATTGCGCGGGCACTGGAAGCCGTCATCTCGTTCGCGATCTTCGCGTTTGTGTTCGCGGCGATGTACAAGTTGCTGCCGGACGCGATCATCGAGTGGTTCGATGCCAGTGTCGGCGCGGTGTTGACCGCATTGTTGTTTGTCGGCGGCAAGTACGCGATCGGCATCTATCTCGACCGCAGTGAAGTTGGCGGTGCGTATGGCTCGGCGGCAGGCGTCATCGTGTTGCTGGTCTGGGTGTACTACTCGGCGATCATCCTGCTGCTTGGCGCGGAATTAACGCAGGCCGTTGCCGAAGCGCGCGGCGCGCCTATCCGGCCAGCGGCTCATGCGGAGTTGCTGAATCCGCCCACGGAACCCGGCGAGCCGGAACCAGGACCCGACGTGGGATTCAGCTGATCAAACGTCGCCGGTCGCCGATCACAACGGCTGCCAAGGCTGCGTAGCTAGCGCGCGTCGCAGCATTTCAGCGTCGCGCGGATCGACTGCGTAGTCGATGTCATCGATCCGGTGAATGGGCACCACGACACGTCGGCTGTTCGTGAAGAAAGCACCGCGAAAACTTGCCAAATCACTGCATTGGATGGCCCGATGCGTCGAGCGAACTGCGCATTCGGCCAAGCCACATTGCAAAAGTCGCTGCGACACGCCATCGAGCATTCCGGCTTGCGGCCAGACCACGCCCTCGCCCTCGCTGTCGAAAAATCCGATGTTCCAGACAGACCCTTCCGATACCAAGCCATGGCGGTCGACGAACAACACATCGTCGTAGCCGCGCCGTTGAGCCAGCAATCTTTGCTGGAACAAACCGAACGTGCCGACGTGTTTGAACTGCGGCGCATCGCGCTGGTAACGCGTCGTGGCAGCACTGATCGCCGCTGAGTCATGCGTTTGCGCGGGAGCCGTCGCGATCAAGACGTCCGCGTCGCGGGGATCGGCTGGTCGTTCCCGATCAAACGCACGCGAAAAAATGGTAACTCGCATCGATTGCCATTCGTCGCCGTCGACGACAGCCTCGCGCATCCACCTTTGCGTGCGCTCGGGATCGAGCGACGTGCCAAACAATTCGCGCGTTGCATCTGCCAGCCGCTGCAGGTGCAGGTCCAATCCCTGCACTGCACGGTCGCGCACCAGCAACGACGTGAAGTGGCCGTAGTTGGTCAGCGCAACGCTACGCCAAGCTGACTCGTCAACCGCAGAACCGTTTAGCGTGGCACGCATCGACGAAACCGTCAGCCGTTTGGCAGCAGCACGATCTTGCCGTCGCGCTCGCCCGCAGCAGCGGCGGCAACCGCTTCCTTGATCTGGTCAAGACGATAGGTCGCCTGAATTTTCGCGGACAACTTGCCTGTCGCGATACCCCCGGCAATCTCGGTAAACAGCTTGGCGCGGGTGGCCGGATCGGCCGACTTGTACCAGCTCGACAGCCAGAATCCGCGCAGCCGCAGGTCGCGGAAGATCAGAGACAGTGGCGACACCTGACAGGGCTCGCCGCTCATCGCGCCGTAGTTGACGATGGTGCCGCCATTGGCAAGGCACGTCGCCAGTGATTCGGTCGCCGCGCCACCGACGGCATCAATACCGAGGCGAATTTTCGCATCGCCGGTCGCCTCCCGAACGCGCTTGGACAGTTCCGGTCCATCGACCAGCACCACGTCGGCGTCGCTGTTGACGTCGGCAACGGCCGACTCGCGGCGGACGATATTGACGCTGCGCAGTCCGCGCATTTTCGCGAACGCGACCACGTAACCGCCAACCGCGGAATTGGCGGCGTTCTGGATTACCCAGTCGCCCGAATTCAGTTCGACAATGTTCGACAGCAGGAGGCTTGCAGTGGGTGGGTTGACCGTCATCATCGCGAGCTGCTTGGGATCGGCGTCGTTGGGCAGCGCGACCAGATGCTCGGCCGGCAAGTCCAGATGCGTCGTCCAGGTGCCGCAACTGACAGGCAACAACACGGTCTGGCCGACCGGTGGTTTGCTGACATCGCTGGCTGTCGCGACAACGCGGCCGACGCCTTCGTTGCCACCGACCGCAGGCAGCGGCGGCAGGATGCCGTATTGGCCGGTCAGCGTGAGTACGTCAGATGGATTGATCGGTGCGGCGAGGACCTCGACACGCACATGGCCGGCGGGCACCTCGTTCGGAAGCTCGAAACCGACAACATCGATCACGTCCTGCGGCACCGGGCCGCGCTCTTTGTATTGACTCTTCTGCACAAGGTTCGCCTGCTTGATGAGGGTGCGCGAACACTGGAGTACGCTGGCGCATAACGCAACAACGAACGTGGCAGGCGATGTGCTAACGGGCTGCCGAGTTCACAAGAAACGTCGCAGCAATCCGCCCGACCTCCGCAAGCACCGCACCCCGCGCCTTGGCATCGCCCGACGATTCGGCGTAGTAGACGGCAATCAGCAATGGCCCGCCGCGCGTTGGCCACGCAATCGCCACATCGTTGCTTATGCCGTCGCTGCTGCTGCCTGTCTTGTCACCGATGCGCCAACTTGTCGGCAACCCTGCACGCAAGGCGTTGTTACCGGTGGTGTTGGCAACCAGCCACGCAGTCAGTTGTCCGCGTGACTGCATCGACAGCGTGTCGCCAAGCACCAACTTGCGCAGCGTCTCAAGCATGGCAATTGGCGAGGTTGTATCACGTGGGTCGCTCGGCGTGCCTTCGCTCATATCGGGTTCGATACGATCTAGCCGTGTAACCGTGTCACCGACACTGCGAACAAATCTGGTGAATCCCGAGGGGCCACCAACATTCGCAAGAATCAAATTTGCTGCCGCGTTATCACTGAGCGTGACGGCGGCTTGGCACAGCTCGGCCATGCTCATGCCGTCACCACCAACGTGTTTTTCGGTCGCTGGCGAATACGGCACCAGTTCACTTTTCAGAATGGCGATGCGCCGGTCGAGTCGTTCCTCGCCCCGATCAACGCGCACCAACACCAGTGCCGCAGCAATCCACTTGAACGTGCTGCACATCGGGAAGCGTTCGTCGCCGCGATGGGCGAGTCGGCGACCACTATCGACATCCATTATCGACACGCCGAGCCTCCCCCCTGCGGCACGCTCCAGCGCCTCCAGATGACTGTGCAAGTCATCTTTGCTGATGTGGTTCGCCATTGCATGACGGAACATCAAGGCAGAGCTGGCCACGGCGGTGGCGCTCAACAAACGACGGCGTGACAACGAAATCATGGCGGTTCCTTGGCAAGGCGAATCGCCAAGCTAACCGTGATTGCTGGCGAAATTCGGGCGCGTTAGCGGCATCGTGCTGGCACTGCTTGCACGCTGCGTGCCGCACGAAGCGATCAATCCCGACTCGGAATCTTGAGTCCGCGCTGCACAGCCGGCCGATCCATGCCGCGCTTGAACCACGCGACGACATTGGTGTGGCTTTCGAAGTCGACCAGTTCACCAGCACCGTAGAAATTGACCAGACAATCGACCCAGCCAATCGTGGCGATGTCGGCAACGCTGTACTCGTCGCCGACGATCCACTCATTACCATCCAACTGCTTGTCGAGAACACCAAGCAGGCGTTTTGATTCGTCAATGTAACGTTGCAAAGGCCGCTTGTCGTCGAAATCCTTGCCTCCGAATTTGTGGAAAAATCCCAACTGGCCAAACATCGGGCCAATCGATGCCATCTGAAAAAACACCCATTGGATCGTGCGCCAGCGTTGCGCCGGATCGTTGGAGAGGAACTTGCCGGATTTCTCGGCCAGATATAGCAGGATGGCACCGGATTCGAACATGCCGAGTGCTTCGCCGCCCGGACCATCCGGGTCGATGATCGCCGGAATCTTGCCGTTTGAATTCAAGGCAAGAAACTCCGGCAGGTGGCTTTCGTTTTCCATGATGTCTACCCGATGCGCTTCGTAGGCCAGCCCGGTTTCTTCGAGCATGATCGACGCCTTCACACCGTTCGGCGTGTTGAGCGAATACAGCTGGATGCGGTCGGGATGCTGTGCAGGCCAGCGGCGCGTGATCGGAAAATCGGACAAGGCTGACATGGTCGAAACTCGTGGCGGAGCGGGTCGCGATGATGCGCCAGCGTCCGCGAACGCTGGTGAAACACCGGGTCAAGTTGTCTGAGCCTTGGTCGTGCGGGAGGTGTAGGCTTGCCGGGTCCACACCAACTGAACCGGAAATCCTCATGCGCAGCCCTGTTGCCCACATTTTTCTGACCGTTGCGGCCGCGACTGCGATGGCAGCTTGCGCGTCAACTCCATCGAAGACCATGAAAGATCCATCCAGCCAAATCACGCCCTGCTCGGGCGCCCCGCACTGCGTTTCCTCGTTGAACAAGGACGACAGCGCACGCCATGTCGCGCCTTTCGCTTTCGACGGTGCACGGGAGCAGGCGCACGCAGCGTTGCTCAAGGTATTGCGCGGCCAGAAAGATGCTCGGATCGAAGCCGACGCCATGCCAAAGCTGCACGCGACGTTCCGCACCACGATTGGATTCGTCGACGATGTGACGTTCTTTTTTCGCGACGATGCCAGCTTGATCGACGTGAAGTCGAAATCGCGAATCGGCTACTACGACTTCGGCGTGAACCGTCGCCGGGTTGAGAGTCTGCGAACCGAGTTCAGCCAAGCAATGGCGGGAATCAAATCCGCGGAATGACCGCTCACGCGGCCATAGCGGCAACCTTCACCAGGTTGCCGTTCGCTACAAGGGCCACGACATCGCCGACGCGGATTGCTTCGGCAGCGGGAACTGTCCCCGGCGTGTAACCCAGCCAGCGATCACGGCCGTCCGCCTTGCATTGGTAGAGGGCGTGATCGGCAATGCGCATGCTCAGTTGCCAATCGGAAGACTGCCCCGGCCACAGCGGGTGCGGTGCGAAGCCCATCGATGCAGTCAATGCGACCTGATCGTCGTTCACCATCATCGGTCTTGCGCGCAGCGCGGTACGCACGCGCTCGCAAAGCATCGGTGCCGAACGGATCGACGTATCCGGGCAAAGCCAGACGAATTCTTCGCCGCCCCAGCGAACGATCAGGTCGGAATCGCGCTTGCAGTCGCGCAGGATGCCCGCAAATTCGACCAAGGCCTGGTCACCGGTTGCGTGACCGTAGCGATCATTGACATCCTTGAAATGATCGATGTCGATCAGGATCAACAGCGTCGGCTCCAGACCGTGCTTGTTGTCGTCATCGGCGGCTCGACGTTGATTGGACGCAGCCATCCACTCAGCAAGAAAGCGCCGGTTTTTCAGGCCGGTGAGTACGTCTTCCTGGCTTTGCCGTCGCACCACCTCGTTGAGCGCCACCAACGCGCGACTCTGTTCCTCGATCTGCTCGGACTTGGCGGTGAGCTCGCGATGCGCTCGTGCCTTCAGCCATCGATCACGAACCTGCAACACGATCAGGATCGCCAGCGCGGCAATCGCCAGCAGCATGCCGCGATTGATGTTGCGTTCAAAACCCTGTTGCGTTTCCAGATCTGAAATGGCCGCAGCCTGCTGCGTGCGATCGCGTTCGGACGCCTTTAACTGCTTCTGTTTTTCAGCCAGGTCAATGGCGGTTTCGAGCTTTGAAATGCGTTCGCGTGATTCGACATTGATGGTCTCGTCGCTCAGCGCCTTGAACTCGCGCATCAAGCGCAGCGCGTCGGCGGTGCGGCCCAGTGCTTCGAGGTTCTCAATCATCACCGGGTACAACTCCAGCCGTTTCGGGCGGTAGTCGGTTTCCGAATAGATCGCGTAGGCACGTTCCAACGGAATGATCGCCGCTTTGCGCTCACCCAGCTTGATGTAGGTCTCGCCGATGTTCTTGGCGGCAACGCCGATGCCTTCCTTGTCACCAGCGCTCGTCGAAATCTGCTCGTATTCCTTGAACAGGTCCAACGCTTCACGGTCGCGACCCCATTCGCGAAGGACGTTGGCAAGATTGTTCATCGGCGAAGCCCGGTTGCCGCCGTTGTCACGGGCGTAGTCCATCGCTTTCCTGAAATAGACGGCCGCCTGCTCGAAATTTTTCAGCCCATAGTAGGCGGTGCCCAGGTTGTTGTAGATCGAACTGCGATTTACCGCCTGGCCGGGATTGGTCTCGGATACCGCCAATGCACGATTGAGGTAGCTGATCGCACGCGTTGAATCGCCGGTGTAAAGGAACACGCCACCGAAGCGGAGCAGGAATGTCGCGTCATCGCGGCGCCCGAGGCGAGCGTTGACCTTTTCCGCAGCCGAAAATGATTGGATCGCATCTGGGTAACGACCCAGTTGCGCATAGGCGACGCCGACCTTCTGCAGGATTTCGAAACGCAGTTGGCTGTCGTTTTCGCCGACCGCTTCCAGCGCCTGCTCGAATGTGGCCGCAGAGTCCGCAAAGCGGCTCTGGACCAGTCGCGCCTGACCCAACTGGGCCAGCAATTCGGCCCGTACCAATCGATTGGCGACGGCGGTAGAAACTGCTTGCACCTGCTCAGCAAGAAGATCAGTTTCGGAATCGATGTGGACGGCAGTTGCCACCATCAATTGCACGCGCAGCAGGGTTGCGCGGCCCTCGTTGTCCAGCGTGGATCCGGATTCGAGATTGGCGACCAGCGATTTCGCATCTTCGATGCGTTTCGCCTTGATGTAGGACTCGACCAGCTCCGAACCGACCGCTAACCGCGTCGCGCCTAGCGCCGACTTGAACAAGGATTCGGCCATGCGGATCGCCGCAGCGGGATCGGTATCGCGTAGCGCATGGATGCGTTGCGCTGCGTCGGCTGTCGACGTGGCGGGATCAGAGTCGGCGTCGCTCGCGTAGCCTGGTGCGGGTATCGAAAATCCAGAAACCGATACTGCCAATGCAAACACCCACGCTACACGCGGCTGCAGACTGCCAGGCAAATTGGACATCATCGTCGAGCACTCCCCCAGGGACGCCATCATCCTAACCGCAGTGCCGCGCATCGGTCACTTTCCCGCGCAACGGGCGGCGCAACGGCGAGCGTGACTGGACCCGAGCAGCATTGACTGCGTGCGGGCAACGGATTCGCTCCGTAAGCTACACGCATGAATTGTCGCTCGCCCCTTCCACCCATTCGCGCTTTCCGAATGTCCGCGCTGTGTGCGTGTCTGTTTGCTGCCGGCTGCGCGACAACGCCGCGCGAGCCATCGCGCCAATCCTCGGACGTGCGTAGTGAAATCGTTCGACGCATGTCGGCCAACGTGCAGCAGCCGGGAAGCTGGGCCGTCGATATCCAGACCGCGTTCGAAGCGCAAAATATCGAGCCAAACAGCGAGAACATCTGCGCGGTCATCGCGATCACCGAACAGGAGACCGGCTTTCGCGTCGACCCGCTGGTGCCGAATCTCGCGAAGATCGCACGCGCCGAAATCGACCGTCGTGCTGCCGAGAAACATGTGCCGAAATTCGTTGTCGACGCGGCATTGAAGATTCGTTCGCCGGATGGCCGATCGTATGCAGAGCGCCTCAAGCGCGCTCGTACGGAACGCGACTTGAGCGGTATCTACGAAGACCTGATCGGAAGCGTGCCACTTGGCAAGCGCCTTTTCGCGAACTACAACCCGGTGGAAACGGCGGGGCCGATGCAGGTCAGCGTGAGCTTCGCCGAGGCGAATGCACGCAGTTATCCGTATCTGATCGCGACCAGCCTGCGCGATGAAGTTTTCACCCAGCGCGGCGGCATGTACTTTGGCATCGCCCACCTGCTCGGCTACCGCACCCCGTACACACGCAAAGTGCATCGGTTTGCCGATTACAACGCCGGCTGGTACGCCAGCCGCAATGCCGCGTTCCAGAATGCCGTCGCGATTGCCAGCGGCCGCGAACTTGCGCTCGATGGTGACCTGATCAAGCCCGGTGCGCGGATGGATCACCCCGGTGAAACCGAGCGCGCGGTGCGTGCTTTGGCAAGCAAGATCGAGATGGATGATCGTGCCATCCGCCAGTCACTGTCGCGTGCTGATCGCATCGATTTCGACGACAGCAACCTGGTTGAACGCGTCTACGCCATCGCCGAAGGGCGCGCCGGCAAATCGCTGCCACATGCGCTCATTCCGGGCATCACGCTGAAAAGTCCCAAAATTACCCGCAATCTCACCACCGCCTGGTTTGCCACGCGCGTCGATGGCCGCTATCAGCGTTGCATGCAACGCTGACATGCCGCTGACAGCCACCCACGAGTAACGCCCTTGTCGACCACGCGACGCATTCACGCCGCTGCACCCTGTGCACAAACGCTGGCGCCGGGTATTGCCGCGATCAAGCGGGAAATGAACCTGCCGACCGCGTTCCCCGATGAAGTGGAAGTAGCCGCCAAAAAAGCCGCCGTAAACCCGCGTCTGCCTGATCTGGACTGCACCGATATTGCCTTCGTCACCATCGACCCAGCCGGCGCGATGGATCTGGATCAGGCCATGTTCGTCGAGCGGCATGGCGACGGCTATCGCGTTCGCTACGCGATTGCCGACGTCGCCGCGTTCGTGAGCGCGGGCGATCCAATTGACCTTGAAGCGAATCGTCGGGGCGAAACACTGTACGGTGCCGACTCCAAGATTCCACTGCATCCCAAGGTACTTTCCGAAGGCGCGGCATCACTGTTGCCGGACGAGGTTCGCCCTGCGCTGCTGTGGACGATTGATCTCGACAACACTGGCGAAGGCATCGCCGTGGATGTGCAACGGGCACGGGTTAAAAGCCGCGCCAAGCTCGACTACGAAAACCTGCAAGTGCGCATCGACGGCGGCGACGACGATCCAATGTGGACGACGCTGCGCGAAATCGGCGAACTGCGCGTCCAGCGCGAGCAGCTTCGCGGTGGCATCAGCCTGCCGCTTCCGGAACAGGAAATTCGTATCGACAACGGCTCCTGGCATCTTGAGTTCCGCGCGCGCCATCCGCTCGACAGCTGGAACGAGCAGATTTCACTGCTGACCGGCATGGCCGCTGCGCACCTGATGACCCAGGCCAGGGTCGGAATCTTGCGCACGTTGCCGCCACCGTTTGCAGGTGCCATCGCGCGCTTGCGACGCACCGCGAAAGCACTCGATATCACGTGGCCGAATTCGCTGTCATATCCCGACTTCATACGAACGCTCGACCCGACCAACCCACGCCACGTCGCGATGATGACCAACTGCACCACCGTGTTGCGTGGCGCGGGCTATGTGGCGTTCAACGGCACGCTACCCGAGCAGCCGCTGCACTGCGCGTTGGCATCCACGTACAGCCACGCCACCGCGCCACTGCGTCGGCTGGTTGATCGCTATGTCGGGGAGACCTGCGTCGCGATCTGCGCCAAACAGCCAGTGCCTGATTGGGTGTTGCAGGCGCTGCCGACTCTGCCCACGACGATGGGCGAATCCTCACTTCGCGCCAGCCGATTCGAGCACGCGGTCATCGACCTCGCCGAAGCCACCATGCTGGAGAAACGCGTCGGCGAGACATTCACCGGCACCATCGTCGAAACCGATAAAAAAGACACCCGCAGCGGCGTGGTGATGCTGCACGACCCAGCCATCGAAGCGAGGTTGATTGCGGATTTGCCGCTACCTCTCGGCGATCAGGTACAAGCGACCCTGATCGAAGCCAACCCGGCGACGCGACGCATCCGGTTTCGGTAGGACATGCCTGTAGCAACGTCTTGACTTGAAATGCTCGGGGGAGCGCTTGAATATTCAAGGAATCAACGCGTAGCCCTTGCCTTGCAGATCAACCAGGGCTGTCATGGCGGATAGCGAGACGCGGACGTTCTTGTGGACGTCGCTCACCGCGAAACCTTGCTGGGTCAAGGCCTGGCCGCAAACGATGATTTCGACGCCGGCATTCTTCAAGTCGTCGATCAATGCCACGTCACGGTTGGATCGGCCGAACTTGCGTCGATAGATGTCGCTGGACAAAACCGCGGGCGTTGCCTTGCCGTGAATGACAACGGCCACTTTGACGTTGTCGTTGGACACACCTGCGAGTGCATAAAGGTTAAGTGCGCGGGCCGCCGATTCCAGGTGGCGATTGATACCCATTGCCGTGGTTTCGTCGCTGGTTGCGTCGATGACCAGTCGATGGACACTGTCGGTTGCCGGCTTCTCGACCTTGCCGGTCAGCTTGTATACGCCACCGGCCGAAGCGATTCGCAGGAATCGCTGCGTCGGCGGCGCGGCAAAGGCAAGCGTTGACTCAACCAAGAGGGTGGCGAGCGCGAGGGCAAACAGAAATGGACGTCGCATTTGGTGTGGCCCCTGATGACAAAGTGATGCAGCGTTCGGTTGTGCACGCGGCAGTAGTCTGGCCATATCGCGATTTGACGGCGAACGATACGACTAGCCTACCTCGCATCCGCCCGGTTGGTTCCGCGACGTGGGTCACAACTTGGACGCAACATCGATTCATCGCAGCTGTGCTGCAATGGCCGTCCCGTGGCATGGCGGCTGGCAGCGCATGAGCACTGAAGCTACTTCGAAGAAAGTTGTCTACGCCGCGCTGACCGGCAACGTCGCCATCGCGATCACCAAGTTCGGCGCGGCAACGTACACCGGCAGCTCGGCGATGCTGAGCGAAGGCGTGCATTCGCTGGTCGACAGCGCGAACGAATTGCTGCTGCTGTACGGGCTGAAACGTGCGTCGCGCCCGCCCGATGCCAGCCAGCCATTCGGCTACGGTCGCGAACTGTATTTCTGGAGCTTCATCGTCGCGCTGCTGGTGTTTGCGCTGGGCGCATTGATCTCGATCTACGAAGGAGTTGACCAGTTGCGGGACCCCGAAGTGGTTCGAAGTCCGCTGATCAACTACGTGGTGCTTGGCCTGTCCATGTTGTTCGAAGGCGCCTCGTCATGGGTAGCATTCCAGGCGTTCCGTGCGAAGAAAGGCGACATGGGTTACTTCGAAGCGTTTCGGCGCAGCAAGGATGCGGTCACGATCACGGTGCTGATTGAAAATGTTGCCGCCCTGCTTGGGTTGCTCATCGCGGCAGTGGGACTCGCCTTGGCGCAATGGCTGCAAATTCCACAGCTCGACGGTGTTGCATCCATTGCCATTGGCGTATTGCTTGCGCTGGCTGCATTGCTGCTGGCGCGCGAAACGAAGGCCCTGTTGATTGGCGAATCAGCCGGGAGTGCGGTGGATGCCGCGATCTGTCGCATCGCAGGGGAGGACGACGCGATCCGCAGCGCGAACGGCGTATTCACTGTGCAATTGGGTCCCGATCATGTCCTGGCGTCATTGAGTGCAGAGTTTGAGGACGCGCTGACGACGGGACAGGTCGAAGACAGCATTCGCCGCATCGAATCGAAAATCCGCGAGAGTTATCCGCAGCTATCGGCATTGTTCGTCAAGCCGCAAACGCCGGAAACCTGGCGGCGCCAACTGCAACGCGGAGTGGATTCTTCGACCGCTGGCCAATCGGATTGAATTGCCGATGAAGTCGCCGAAGACACTCATTGCTGACGATGATCAGCGACTTGACCTGAAGCCACTGCCGCGCTCGTTCTACGAACGCGATCCACGCCTCGTCGCGCCGGAACTGCTCTACAAGATTTTGCTTCGTGGTGATGGACGCGCTGGGCGCATCATCGAGGTCGAAGCCTATTGCGGCGAGGAAGATCCAGCTGCACATACGTTCAATGGGCCAACGCCGAGAAACAGGACCATGTTCGGTCCGGGCGGGCACATGTATGTGTACTTCACTTACGGCATGCACTGGTGTGCGAACACGGTGTGCGGCCTGGAAGGACAAGGCTGGGGAGTGCTTATCCGCGCAGTGACGCCTATCGCTGGCATTGAGCGCATGCGTCCGCTACGGCCACGCGCGCGTAGCGATCGCGATCTTGCCAGCGGGCCGGCACGATTGACTCAAGCCTTCGGTATTGATGGCAGCTTTGATGGCGCCGACCTGGTCCGCAATGATCGTGGAGTCAGCGTGATGTCGGATGGGACGATGCCACCGACCACCCCGAGGGCTGGGCCGCGCATCGGCATCAGTCGTGGAAAAGAATTCCCATGGCGTTGGCGCTGCCCCCTGTAAAGGTTGTTGCGAAGATATTATCTTTGCTTTTTTGTCGTCGCCAGACTGCCCTAGACTTGACACGGGAGGTCGCCCGACTGCCGCGTCGCGTTTCTCCTCTCCCCCCGGGAGAGAGGTCGAGAGTGAGGGTCCACTTCCCGCAGCACTCTGCATTCTGGAGACGGCTTCATCTTCACCGGGTTGGGCTAGCGCGCTTCACATTTGCCTAGCCTCCACCAAACTGCGCAAGCGTTTTGCCGGGATGCCGCTCGGACTCGTCTGTTTGGCTGACACCTAAGGATGCTCTGATTAACACCACGCAGGCGGCATGATGTCCAAAAGGTTCCCAGATTGGGGTGTGTGGCGCCGTGCAGGCTGGCCGCCTGGACAAGCCGCGGGCACCAATCTGGGGACCTTTTGGGCATCACCCCGTCATTACAAATCAATACGTCGGGGCCGATCTGTCTGCCCGCAGCCCCGCGTTGCGCCGCCTCGGCAGACGGCCAGTCTGCCTTCGCCGACACGCCTTGATCTGCGGGCAGACAGATCGGTGACGCCTGTGCGGGGTTAATCAGAGCATTCCTAACTGGCCAAGCGTTTCGCCGGGCTGCCGCCCGCCGCCCCATCCCCGGATCAAGTCCGAGGACAGGCTTTTTCTCCTCGCAGAGAAACGTGGGCCAAAGATGCGCCCGTGGCGGGTCGCTACTGCAATGAAGCGGTACGGCTGTGACGCCTGCGCGGAACAGATCAGAGCATCCTAAATCCCCGACGACCCTCACT
>JBATAQ010000280.1:0-13903 GCA_049661925.1 Dokdonella sp. | reverse complement strand
GCTCGACGGCACCGAGGTCGGGCGCGGAACCGGCCGGGACGTGATGGGCCATCCGCTCGATGCGCTCGCCTGGCTCGCCAACCATGTCGAGGCGCGCGGCATGCGGCTCAAGAAGGACGATCTCGTGACGACCGGCAGCCTCGTGAAGTCCCAGTTTCCGCGCGCTGGAAAGCGTGTGCGGTTCGAGTTGAAAGGGATGGGCGAGGTGGAGCTGGAAGTGGTTTAGAACCGTAGGCTGGGTTAGCTCCACCAACCCAGCTTCTTTCGCTGCATACCCCGGATGCCGGGTTGATGGTGCCAACCCAGCCTACGACGTACGACGACATACGGTTTATGCTTTCGACGCGCGAACCTGGACTGCGGCGTAAACTCAGCTCCGGTTTCTCTCGCACGGACGCTGGCATGCGTACCTATTTGAGATTACGGGTCAAGGGCGGAACCTACTTCTTCACCGTCAATCTGGCTGAGCGACACCGCAACGCGCTCCTGGTCGACCACATCGGCTTGCTGAAACAGGCATTTCGCGAAACGCGCGTTGAGCGCCCCTTCACCATGCCGGCGTTCGTGATTCTTCCGGAACATCTGCATTCCCTGTGGACACTGCCGGCCGGCGACGATGACTTCTCCACGCGACCTGTGGGCCTGCGTCGGCACCTTCGCGATACATGAGTAAGTACGGAACGCGCTGGAACGGATAGCTGCGCATACCGTCTGTTTTTCGAGTTCCGAGTTGTTGGTTGGGTTGGATCAGGGCAATAACCCTCTCAAACTCACCAAGGAACGAGATCGCGACCTTCTGTGTTGCGTGCTCCGCTTAGTAGACCGCAGCGTCGCCAAGCTCGCGCTCAGCTTCGTCGTGCAGCCAGTAGCTCACTCGATTCTGGCCCGGGCCCGCGCCAGCGCCTCAACTCCTGAGGCGATCTTGGACTTTCCAGCTTTCACGTCCGCCTCTCTGCGCAGGGCTTCCGCAATCCACGCCTTCTCCGTCTTCGTATCCGGCTCGAAACTCTCAATCAAACGCTCAAGCAAAAGTGCGCGCTCAGCGGCCCCGAGATTCAGGACTTGTGCTTCGAGTTCGTGAAGTGGGGCGACCATAACGCGTCCTGGAAAGAACTGGGCTCCAAGCATGCCACAGGTAACTCCAGGGATGAGGAAGCCGGTGAAGACCAAGGGTCAGGGTGAGCTGGCCCAGGTTTTATCAATGCGCCACACCCAGCGCCAGCAGGATGGACACATAGATTCCCAGCGCGATGAAGCTGAAGAAAATCAGGATGGACGTTCGGATCAACGCCATGATCCAACTGCTGGAATAGGTGCCGCGTACCTGCTTGTACATATGGATCGGTGGAATGATCATTGCAGCCGGCGCGATGATGGCCGCAGGCAATCCGACAGCCCCTGCAACAACGAGCAGGGCCACCAGCAGCAACATGAAGGTTAGCGAGAAGGTCACGAAAACCAGGTGATCGTAGGCTTTGTACTTTCGCCTCCAGAAGAACAGCAACCACACCATCGGCGTCGAAATGGGGATGAGCAACCAGCCATACTTGTAGGCGCTGGTTTGCAAGCGATAGAGGAAAAGATCCGGGTTTGCGTTGGCAGACTGAATGCCCCGGTCCAGCGCTGGCCACCCTGTATCTATTCCACCGAAAACCTGGAATGGTTTTTTCTCGTTCGACGCTTCATCGGTGACACTGCCAGAGATGCTGGTAGCGATGTTGCGCGCGGTCCGCAAGCTGTCGATGTTTTCCTGGATGCGATCCACCTGGCTTTCGAGCGCCGTCGTGTCGCCATCGCGCTTGTCCAGCTCCGAGATCTGCGCGCGCAATGCGGCAAGGGTCGACATTTCTTTCGCGATCTCTTGATCAATCTCGGCGCGTGGCTGCTTGGTGATCTCGGGAATGTTCGGATCGAATCCTGACGCGTGCATCGTCCCAGCCAGGCTGCCGACCACGGCAAACATCAGGAAGGTGCAGAACAGGAACATTGCCAGTGGCGAGACGAATTTCGCACGTTCGCCGTCGATATAGCGACGCGTCAATTCGCCGGGCTTGAACAGCAGCATCGGCAATGTTTTCCAGATCTTCCCCTCAAAGTGGAAGACGCCGTGCAGCAGGTCATGTATGAAACTGGCGATGGTGCGATGCAGCCGCCCGAGTTGCCCACAAGCATGGCAGTACGAGCCTACAAGCGCTGTTCCGCAATTGAGACAAGCTCCCGAAAGAGCGGCGTCTCCATCGCCATGCGATGGCTCGACCGCACGTGCCACGAGCACGCCAGTCGTCACGTCGCCGAAGGCTTCGATTTCCGATGTCATTTGCCTGCGCGCCCCCACGTCATTCGCCCGTCAGGATTCTATCAGCGTAGGTGGACCGCGGACTTCGGGGTCTGAGTCCATCTTTCATCGGATATCACCGGATCAGCGTCCATGTCCCTTGGACCGCTCCGCGACCGGCGGGTGAGGAGCGATGTACCGGATCGCCCGCGTGTCAGTGACCAGCGGCACTTTGTGCCGCCACGCGAACCTGACTACAGTCGGGTCACCGTACCCAACGTGAGAAATCCCATGTCCTTGATCCATCGTGTCTTGGCACCACTGTGCGGCCTCACTCTCGTGGCGTGTACGCTCTCAATCCAAGCCGCAGAACCGCTGCGTTACGTCGCACTCGTCGACGGTGGCAAGAAGGCCGGCGAGCAGGTGGTGACGGTGGGTGATGACGGCGTCACTCGCGTGGAGTTCGTGTTCAAGGACAACGGGCGTGGGCCGGAGTTGAAGGAGCAGTACACGCTGAACCCGGATGGCACCTATCGCGATTACCAGGTGAAGGGCACGGCGACGTTCGGTGCGAAGATCGACGAAAGTTTCCGTGTTGATGATGGCAAGGCGCAGTGGAAGTCCAGCTCGGACCAGGGCGGGCAGCCGTACGAGGAAGGTGCACTGTATGCGCCATTGGCCGGCACGCCGCAGACGGCAACGGTGACGATCAGTGCGATGGCCAAGCGCCCGGGCATGCGCCTGCCGCTTATCCCCAGCGGTTCGTTGAGCCAGCGCACCGTCGATGAAGTCGACATCACCAACGCCAAGGGCGACAAGCGAAAGGTGGCGTTGCTGGCAATTACCGGTGTTGGCTTCACGCCGCAATTCGCGTGGGCGACCACGGACAAGGACCCGCGCCTGTTCGCCTTCATTTTCCCGGGCTATCTGCAGCTGATTGAAGAAAACTGGGAAGGCAGTGCAGACCTGCTTGAGGCGCGCCAGAAAGCTGCCGAAGGACAGGCGCTGGTGGAGTTGCAGAATCGCCTGGCGCATCCGTTGAAGGGCAGCACGCTGATTCGCAATGCGCGCGTATTCGACAGCGAAAAGGGCAAGCTCCAGAAGGCATCGGACGTGCTGATTCGCGACGGCAAAATCGTCTCGATCGCCACGACTGGCGGAGACAAGATCGCATCGGACCAGGTCGTGGATGCCGCTGGACGCACCTTGTTGCCCGGCCTGTTCGACATGCACACGCATGTCTCGCGTTGGGATGGCGGGCTGAATATTGCCGCTGGCGTTACGTCGGTGCGCGACATGGGCAACGACAACAAGACGTTGCAGCAAATCATGGCCGAAGAGCGCGCCGGCACCTTGCTGTCTCCGCGCATTGTCCCGGCCGGTTTCATCGAGGGCGAAAGCAAGCAGTCGGCGCGCAACGGATTCGTCATCAGCACGCTGGACGAAGCGAAGAAGGCGGTGGATTGGTATGCGGAGCACAAGTACCCGCAGATCAAGATCTACAACTCGTTCCCGAAAGAAATCCTGAAAGAAACGGTTGCCTACGCACACGGCAAAGGCCTGCGAGTGAGCGGGCACATTCCGGTGTTCCTGCGCGCGCAGGATGCGATCAACGACGGCTACGACGAGATCCAGCACATCAACCAGTTGATGTTGAATTTCCTGGTCAAGCCCGACACCGATACGCGCACGCTGGAACGCTTCTACCTGCCGGCGAAGGAAGTGGCCGATCTCGATTTTAATTCCAAGCCGGTGAAGGATTTCATCGCCACGCTGGCGCGCAAGCAGATCGTGATCGACGCCACGCTGGCCACGTTCGAGTTCCTGCATCAGCGCAATGGCGAGATGTCACCGATCTTCGTCGGTATCGAAGACCACATGCCGCCCGATGTGCAGCGCGGTCGCCGCGCCGCCGAGATGGATATCCCCGATGACGCCACCGCAGCGCGCTACACCAAATCGTTCGACAAGATGGTCGACTTCGTCGGCCGCGCCTATCGCGCCGGTGTGCCACTGGTCGCGGGCACCGATGAAGTCGCCGGTTTCACCTTGCAACACGAGCTTGCGCTATATGTAAAAGCCGGCTTGACCCCGGCGCAGGCGTTGCAGGTGGCGACTTGGAATGGTGCCAAGTATTCCAAGGTGCTGGACACGCTAGGCAGCATCACACCGGGCAAGCGCGCCGACCTGATCCTTGTCGATGGCGACCCGACTTCAAACATCGCCGACATCCGCAAGGTAACGACCGTCATCAAGGGTGACGTCGTTTACTACCCGGCGGAGATTCACACGGAACTGGGCATCAAGCCGTTTGCGGAAGCGGTGCGGGTTTCGGGGGAATGAGGGCAAGCAGTCTCAAAACCCAGACCACGAGATAGCTCATAACCGTCGTCATTTTCGCGTCTTTCAACAGCCGAACGGCTGGTCACGCGAGGATGACGAAGAATTTTGGTCGGTCTTGCCAGCCCATCAGAAGGTTCGCGCAGGACGCGCCGCGCGCCGTCACTCAAACCCCGTCCCGAAAATATCGTCGCCACCGAACTCGCTGCTGTTGCCGGCAGCGTCGGTGACTGACAGCACCAGCGGCTCGCCCTGTAGTGCACTGGCCGGGAAGCTGACCGTCTTGGCCAATTGCGCCGAACTTGCCGGGTAAGTGTCGGTCAGGATTGAACCTTCGGACTGGTTGCCGCGACCACGTCCGATGTCCACGCGTAGCGGATAGGTCGCGTTGGCCAGCGCCGTGTCGACCCGATACGACAACTGGATGGTCGCGCCGCCGTTGCTGTAGGCCAACGAGACGATCTCGGGGAAGTTTTGCAGGCGATTGCTGGAGAAATGCGAGCCACCTCCGGGCGGTGGATTGCCGTCGGGGTCGCCGGGGTCATTCGGCGTGTAACCGTCCGCGTTGCTGGTTTCGGAAAGATCGATGCCAACGCCGCGATTGCGATGGAATCGATTGCCCAGGATTGGCGTGTCGCCGCAACTGGCGATCTGCACGCCGGCCGCGCCGCCAAATGCGATCAGGTTGCCTTCGCCGCTGGCGGTCCCGCCTATTTCCATTCCGCAACGATTGGCACCGAAAGCCGAGATCGTCGACACGGGTTGCGACGGGGATTCGGGATTGGTGCCATTGCCGATGGGCTGCGTGCCACCTACATCGGTGCCGAAATAATTGCCGAGCACACGCAAAATTTGCGGGTTGGCACCGCCGAACTGCGCGAAAACATAGACGGCGCTGAACGTGTTGCCTGATATGACATTGCGCGCTTGCGCGCTGGCACCGCCAATGATTCCTCCGCCGCCAAGGTTGTCGAGGAACACGCCGTAGTCCTGCCCCGGCAATGCCGCCGTGCCGGTCGCGTTGGTGCCAATCAGGTTGCCCTGTACGGTCAGCGCTGCGCCGTTGCTGTTGCTGATGCCAAGGTAGGGATTGCCGGAAATGACGTTGCGGGCAGCTGGCGTAACGCCGCCGATGACGGACGGGCCGCTGCTGCGGATGCCGAATCCACTGCCGTTGGATGTGTCGCCGGCCAGCATGCCAGTGATGTCGGTGCCGATGAAACATCCTTCGATGTGATGCGTGGCAAAAGTGTCCAGTGCAAGGTTTGCCTGAAAGCCGCTGATCGCGATGCCGCGCAGCGTCAACGCCGCGGCGGAGTTGGTTACCTGCAATCCAGTCAACTGGCTGCTGGCGCCCGGTCCCCTGATCTCGATGCGTAGCACGGCGTTGCTGCCACCTTGATCGGGTGTGTTGGTGTTTGCCGCTGAGCCGGCTTGGGAATAGCCGTCTATGACGAGATCATTGGTGACAAACGGATAGTTTGTGGCGGGTGCAAAACGCCAGTGCGCGGTGCTGGCGATGTAGCCGGGGTCGCTGGTCGATAGATCGAACTGGATGATGTGCGATCCGGCGTTGGCGTCGGCAGCAATCAGCGCGCCGCGCAACGAGCAGTTCGCGTTCATAGGACTGGCATCGCAAACTTGAAACGCGGGTGCGTCGCTGTCGTTGGTGGTGTCGACGAGATAGGTGGCGGCTTGCGCCGATCCCGCCGTCAAAAGACTGGCGGCGGCGAGTGCGGCAGCAATTTTCATGGTCATTCCTTGCGGTTGAGCGGTCGGGAGCCGATTGATTCGGCTCGATGCCGACACGTACGCGCTTTCGGGCGATCAGCTGACATCCTGCGGACTGCACGGCAAGCGCTGGCGCAATTCGTACCGATGCCGCTATTGGGAATAGCGGAAATAGCCATCGCCAAGGGTCAACTTCGTGCCGTCGTTCGCCGTCAAGCTTCCGGAGAATCGCGCCTCGACCAACACCGGATCCTTGGAGTACTGCGTCACCTCGACCTGCATGTCGTAGCCGAGGATGCTGCCAGCAAGGTAACGGTCCGGGGCAAGGTTGCTGATCTGCACGACGCCTCGTTCCGGCGACTCGGATTGCAGGTGGATCGGTCCCGGGCCATCGAGGCCCATCAGGATCAACGAGAACACCTGCTCGTTGGCATCCTTCGGGCCGAGTGAGCCATTGATGAGGATGGTTCGATTCATCGTCGGCGGATCAATTATTGCGTCGATGGCCTGGTCGGCCTGCCACGGCTTGCCGTCGATGGCCATGCGCAACACGGCGTTGGACGTTGCAACTGTCGCAGGCGCAGTTGCGGTCGCTTGATCGCCTTCGATGGGCGACGCCGGGCTTTGCCGATCGCTGCATGCACTGATGCCGATGACGATGAGCGAGCACAACAGGATGGTGCAAGGAATACGCATGAGTGATGTCCTGAGTCGATGAGTGGAAAGCGATGCAACAAGAGTTTCCAAGCCACGTACGTCGATTCGACGCGCCACCTGACATGGCAGCGTAAGCAAGTGCGAGGGATACAATCGACACCCGGTCGCGGGGGTGGCAATGACGGTTCAGCACGCGGATGTGACCCAACTGCTACACAACTGGCAGGGTGGCGACGCCGCCGCGCTGGATCGCTTGCTGCCGCTGGTATACGACGAGCTGCGCCGGATCGCCGCCCACGAATTGCGCGCCAATCGCGGCCACGACACCCTGCAACCGACCGCCTTGCTCAACGACGTGTTCGTTCGCCTGCTCGGCAGCGCGTCGCTGGACATCAGCAATCGCAAGCACCTGTTCACCACAGCAGCGCGCGTGATGCGTCAACTGCTGATCGACCGCGCCCGCGCGCAGCAGCGCGACAAGCGCGGCGGCGGACAGTGGCAGCGCGTCGACTTCATCGAGGCGATGGCACTGCCGCTTGAAGCGAACACGCAATTGCCGGAACTCGACGAGGCACTCACCGCGTTGGCGGCACTGGATCCGCGCATGGCGCAGATCGTCGAGATGCGCTATTTCGTCGGATTGGAAGTGACCGAAGTCGCGCAGCTTCTGGATCTGGACGAGCGCACCGTCTATCGCGACTGGGCGATGGCTCGCGCCTGGTTGCGCGAACGCATGGATGCTTGAGTCCGACTCATGTCAGGTTTCGGCGGTCGCGGCGTATGTCTCAAGAACAAGGGGAAGCCATCATCATCGAAGACGCTGAGCGATTTACCGAACTTCGCCGTCACTTCCACGACTTGCTCGCGATGGAAGCGCCGTTGCGCGCATCGGTAGTTGATGGCTGGCGCTCACGCGATCCAAATCTGGCGGCCGAAATGGAACGCTTGCTGGCAGCGCTGGACGAACGCGACTTGTATCCGACCGAGTCCAACCTGCCACAACAGATTGGACCATTTCGCGTATTGCATCGGCTGGGTCGCGGCGGCATGGGCGAGGTGTTCCTGGCCGAGCGCAACGACGCGACGTTTGAACAGCGCGTCGCCGTCAAGCTGATTGCGATAGGTGGATTTTCGGCGGAGTTGACCCAGCGTTTCCTGCGCGAGCGACAGATTCTTGCGCGGCTAAGTCATCCCGGCATCGCACATCTGGTTGATGGCGGTTTCGACGACAACGGCGTGCCGTGGCTGGCAATGGAATATGTCGATGGCCTGCCGCTGGGCCGCTGGGTAGCGGCAAACCAGCCCAGCCTGCTGGTCCGCGTGCGGCTGGTGCGGCAGATTGCGTTGGCGGTCGCATTCGCGCATGGCCATCTTGTCGTCCATCGCGATCTGAAGCCGGCCAACATCCTGGTCACTGCCGACGGCACGCCAAAATTACTCGATTTCGGCATCGCCAAGATGCTCGACGAGACGGATGCGGCCAGCACGCGTACCGGCATGCAGGCATTGACTGTGCGTTACGCAGCGCCCGAGCAGCTGGCCGGTGATCGCATCTGCACAGCCACCGACGTGCATGCGCTTGGCGTGTTGCTTCAGGAAATCGTAACCGAGCGATCGCCATGGCCGCAGGCCGAGGCGGGCCTGCAGCCCTGGCATCAAGCGATCCTGCAAACGCCGGCGGCGAGCCTGCTCGACGCCGCGTTGCCATTAACGAGCAGCGATCGCAGCCGCGTCGGTGGCGACTTGCAGCGCATCGTCAGCAAAGCACTGGCAAAGACCGCGGCGGACCGCTATGCCGGTGCGGCCGCGTTTGCCGACGACCTCGACGACTGGTTGGCCGACCGGCCTTTGCGCAGCGGCATTGGCAGCCGGCAAGAGCGATCACGACAGTTCCTGCGCCGCCATCGCTGGCCGCTGTTGCTGATCGTTGGCGTACTCGCGACGCTGTCGATCGGCTTGCTGGTGGCATTGCGCGAAGCCGCGCTCGCCGCGCGCCAGCGCGTTATCGCTGAGGAAAATCTCGATGCGATGCTGGGTGTGCTTGGTGCGGCAGTTCCGCGGGACTTCCAGGCGAGGCAAGTACCTGCCAGTGAGTTCCTGCTGCACGTCGCCGAACGCCTGCAAGTAGCCCATGGTGGAAATCCGGAGCTGATTCGGCGTGCGTTGGGCGAGATCGGCGTCGGCCTGATTAATCTTGGTGAGGGTGATCGGGCGGAGTCAATCCTGCTCGCAGCCATCGCCGCCAGCGAACGCAATGGCGATGCCGTGGAGCGCCAGTTGGCGCTCTACAAGTTGCTGGTCTTCAGTCAAGATGGCGAAGACGCGATCGCGCGTGCCGAGTCGACGGCTCAACGCATTGGCTTGCTGGCTGGACCGGCGTCGACACCTGCGGGCGTTGCCATCGACGCTCTTGCGAGCGCGGCCGGTGTGATGTCTCGACATGGACGTTTCGATCTCGCCGATCCGCTATTCAAGTTGGCCGATCATCGGCGTAGTGACGCGGGCCGTCTGCCGCCCGAAGCACTCGAAAATTTCTGGCGCCAGCGTGGCTGGAGCGCGTGGCGCGCCTATCAACTTGATGCGTCAGCGCAGCACCTTGGCCAAGCTGCAGCGTTGATGCATCAGTCTCCGAATTCGTTCTCGCCGTTGCGTCGCGCGGAGCTGCAACAGCTGCTCGCCGAGGTCGAAACGGCGCGCGGCAACGCCTCGGCTGCGAGCACACATTTGCAGGCGGCGACTGCTACGTTCGAAAGCGAATATCCGATCGGCCACACCGAGCGCGCAATGTTCCAGATCGACCAAGCGCGAGTCGCGCTGCTGGAGAACCAGCCGCGCGAGGCCGTGGGATTCATCGACCGAGCCCTTGTCACTCTCACCGCGAACTACGCGACTCATCTTCAGCTGCGCGGCGCCCATTGGCTCGCCGCGCAAGCGCACGCCGCCGCAGGCGAATGCCGCGCGGCGATTGCTGGCGCCCTTAGAGCGGATGCGATTGCGCTGTCAACCACAGCCCTGCCCCGCGAGCGTCAACTCGAAGCGGCGAGCCGGGCGGCGGTCACGCGCGACTGTGGAAGTGAATAGATCTCGCGGTGGATCGCACAATCGATTGGCACAACGGTGGAGCCAATCTCGAACCGCTATCATTTGATCCCTCGTCTTTCGTACAACCTCATGTCGACGCTAGCTCTCGCCCTCGCCCAGTTCGATTTTCCGGTCGGTGACCTCCCCCGTAACGGCGCGAAGATTCGTGAGCTGATTGCGCAGGCGAAGGCTGGCGGTGCCAGCCTGGTGTTATTTCCGGAGCTCGCGCTGTGCGGTTATCCGCCGGAAGACTTGTTGTTGCGGCCGGCCTTCATCGATGATTGCGATGAGGAACTGGAACGCATTGCCGACGCGACCGATAGCGAAATCGGTGCCTATCTGGGTCATCCCGAAAGCAGTGACGACGTGCTCTACAACGCCGGCAGCCTGCTTGCCGACGGCGAAGTCGGTGTCACCTATCGCAAACAGGAATTGCCGAACTACGCTGTGTTCGATGAAGACCGCTACTTCGAAACCGGCAGCGACAGCATCGTTGGCGATATTGATGGCGTAAAGGTCGCGCTGCTGATTTGCGAAGACATCTGGGAAGATGCTCCCGCTGCCGATGCGGCCGAAGGCGGCGCTGAATTGTTGCTGGTCATCAACGCCTCGCCTTACTACGTCGGTCAATCCGAATCGCGCGAGCGCCTGCTGAGCCGACGCGCCCGCGAGAACCGTGTTGCGATTGCTTACGTGAATTGCGTCGGCGGACAGGATGATTTGTTGTTCGATGGCGGTTCGCTGTTGATTGAATCCGACGGCAAAGTCGCCGCGCGTGCACCGCAATTTGTTGAACAGTTGTTGTTCGCCGGCTATGACAATGAAACTCGTCGCTTCATGGTGGATTGGCCACAACGATCAGACACAAGCGCGGAAGCCGTGCTCTATGCAGGTCTGGTCACTGGCGTCCGCGATTACGTGACAAAGAATCATTTTCCCGGCGTGTTGCTCGGCCTGTCCGGCGGCATCGACTCCGCCTTGACGCTGGCAATCGCCGTCGACGCGCTGGGTGCGGACAAGGTCACCGCCGTGATGCTGCCGACGCGCTACACGTCGGACCTGTCATTGCGCGAAGCGAAGTCGCAGGCGAATCGGCTTGGTGTCGACTACCACGTGATCGCCATCGAGTCGGCGTTCGAGACCATGCGTGAATCGTTGCAGCCGATCTTCGAAGGTCGCGCGGAAGACACCACAGAAGAAAACATGCAGGCGCGCATTCGCGGCGTGCTGCTGATGGCGCTGTCGAACAAGTTCGGTCGCATGGTGCTGACCACCGGCAACAAGAGCGAAATGGCCGTCGGCTACTGCACGCTTTACGGCGACATGTGCGGCGGCTTCGCGCCGCTGAAAGATGTCTACAAGACGATGGTGTGGTCACTGTCGCGCTGGCGAAATGCGCGCGATGGGGCGGGCGCAGATGACTGGGTGATCCCAGCAGTCGTGATTGATCGCCCACCATCCGCCGAACTGCGCGACGACCAGACCGACCAGGATTCGCTGCCCCCTTACGACGTGCTCGACGACATCCTGCAACGCTTTATCGAGAAGCAGCAATCGGACGACGACATCATCGCCGCCGGATTCGATGAAATCATCGTGCGCAAGGTGCTGCGGCTGGTGCTGCTCAACGAGTACAAGCGCCGCCAATCCGCACCCGGACCACGCGTCTCGAACAAGGCCTTCGGCCGTGATCGACGCTATCCGATCAGCTCGGGTTGGCGTTGACTCGTGTTCGCAGCGGAAGACCAATAAATGATTTTTGTTGCAAACTGGTAAATTGTAATTAAAATTTTCACTTGGTAAGCATAATTTTTGCCGAACAGGGAAATTTAAGTGGTTGACTGGGTAGGTTACGAATGGCTGGCGCGGCGCTACGGCGTGCGACCCGTGCAGCCATTCGCTATCCAGAGCTCCATCGCCAAGTCGCGGAAGACGCTACAAAGCCCCGATGGCCGAACGGAAGAAGCCTACACCGAAGCGCTCCGACCAGCAGATTCCTTGGCCGGGCACCTCACTTTTGCGTTGAAGCGCGAAGGTGTACATCTGGAGTTCCTGGCCAGACTGTTCGAGATCATCCCGGCTGATGAAATGCGTTTTTGGATCGAAGGCGAGCCCACCGGCCAGTACGCTCGACGCGCCTGTTACTTCTACGAGTACCTTACCGGCAAGCGGCTGGATGTTGCCGGCGTGACGATGGGCAACTACGTCGACGCAGTCGACGCCACCGAATACCTGACGGCAAGCCGACCGATCAACGACCCGCGCTGGCGGGTTCGAGACAACCTACCGGGAACACGCGACTACTGCCCTCTGGTGCGACGGACCGAAGCCGTACGGCAGGCAGAGCTGTATGACTGCGCACGCGAGCTTGCAAATCTTGATGCCCAGTTTGGATCGGACACCCTGCAGCGCAGCGTCGTCTGGTTGACGACGAAGGAAAGCAAGGCAAGCTTTGCAATCGAGAACGAATCAAAGCAGGTTGGTCAGATCCAGCGATTTGCGGCTGCGATGGAACTTCACTGCGGTCGCTACGCGAACCCGCTGGCTGACGATGCCTTGAACGAGTTGCAAACCGCGATTCTCGGCCCAAGCGCACTTCGCCATGGAATTCGCCAATCACCTGTTTTCGTCGCTGATGCCAAGGTAGTTCACTACATTGCGCCGCACTGGGACGATATTGCTGCACTGTTGGAAGGACTGAAATTCTTCGAGCGGCGCACTCGTGGTCGTTCCTCCTTGCTCCGTGCGGCAGTGCTGTCGTTCGGTTTCGTCTACGTCCACCCGATGGCGGACGGCAATGGGCGCATTTCACGCTTCCTGATCAACGACACGCTGCGACGCGATGGTGCGATCCCGGATCCTTACGTGCTGCCGGTATCGGTGACCATCGTCGAGTCGCGACAGAATCTGCGCCATTACGACCGAGTTCTGGAGCTGTACTCGCGACCGTTCATGACCACGTACGCGGGGAATTGGAGATTCGGCGACGAAGTGCTTGCTGCTGACGGGATTCGCCACAACTTTGAGTTCGACCGATACAACGAAGCTCTGCCTGCGTGGCGCTATCCAGACCTGACAGCGCACGTCGAATATCTGGCTGACGTGATTGCACAAACCATCCAGGTCGGGATGCCGAAAGAAGCCCGCTATCTGCGAGATTTTCACGAGACGCGTGTGCGAGTGAAGAACGTGCTCGAAGGGCCTGACCCGGAAATAGACCGAATTATTCGATCAGTCCAGGACAACGAAGGAAAACTCTCCAACAAACTCGCTGGGGAATTCCCGGCCTTGAGTGAGCCCGCGATGGCCGAGGCGATCATTGCGGCAGTTATGTGGAATCGTGGCATGGACGAGTAGCTGTGTCGTCTCTGATCGCAGGTGCCGCCTTGTCGCTTGCATCCAGCCAGCCCAGCCCCACGTCTGCGGTTCGTCAGCTTGAGGAGCCGCGATGGAATCCTTCCACGCTACAACCATTGTTTCCGTGCGTCGCAATGGCAAAGTCGTTATCGGCGGCGACGGTCAGGTCACGCTGGGCAATACGGTGATGAAGTCAAACGCGCGCAAGATTCGGCGCATCGGCAAGGGCGACATCATTGCCGGATTTGCTGGTGCGACGGCTGATGCGTTCACCCTGTTTGAACTGTTCGAGCAGAAGCTCGAAAAATTCAGCGGCAATCTGGTTCGTGCAGCGGTCGAGCTGACCAAGGACTGGCGTACTGATCGTCGGCTTGGAAGGCTTGAAGCCATGCTCGCCGTTGCCGACAAGGACAACTCGTTGTTGCTGTCGGGCAATGGTGATGTGGTGGAACCCGAGAACGG
>JBATAQ010000279.1:0-2593 GCA_049661925.1 Dokdonella sp. | reverse complement strand
TGCTGTTGGCTGCATTGGCATCCACAGCGGACGAACGCCGCTTCGAATCGGCATTGCTGCGCACGCTCGGTGCCAGCAGCGCCCAGCTCCGCGCGGCGGTACTCAGCGAATTTGCGGCTGTCGGTTTGTTGGCCGGATTGATCGGCGCCTTCGGAGCCGCCATCACCGGCATCGCGCTGGCGCGGCAAGCATTTCGACTCGACGACTATTGGCCACCGCTGGGCCTGCTCGCCTTGTCGACGCTGATCGCCGTCATCTTCGTTACCGTCGCTGGCGTCATCGGCACGCGCAAGATCGCGCGCACGCCACCTATGTTGGTGCTGCGCTCGGCGGGCTAGCGAAGCGTGGCTGAACGACCGCTCAGACACGGCACTTTGGTTCACCTCCCGGTTTGATCACGCTGCTTAATGTGTCGGCACTTCCGGGTACCGCGTCGTCAACGCGGGTCGGATAACCCCACTCACTGGAGAGATCGATGAACACCAAGATCATGATGCCGCTTTGCGCTTTGGCTGTTTTTGTCGCGGCGTTGAGTGCAGAGAATGCCGTTTCGCAGGACACCAAGGTGGTCCCGCAGAACAAGCCGCTGAGCGCCGACCAGACCTGGTCCGCCGACGACAACAACAAGGATGGCTATCTTGATCGCAAGGAAGTGACGGGCTTCCCGGGCATGCTGCGTGCTTTCAAGGACATCGACACCAATGGCGACGACAAGATTTCGCAGGACGAGTACCGTCTCTGGCGTGGTGAGGAACTGACTGCCGTCCCAGCACCGACCGCCGACGAAGGTATGGCGATGCCGGGCGAAAAAACCTGGTCGGATGATGACAAGAACAAGGATGGCTATCTTGATCGCAAGGAAGTCACCGGCTTCCCCGGCATGCTGCGCGCATTCAAGGACATCGATACCGATGGCGACGACAGGATTTCCCACGCCGAGTACAACGCCTGGCGTGGTCGTGACCAAGCCATGTAAGCGCTAACCGGCGGGATTCTGCCGTGGTCAATCGCTGTAAAACCCCCACAAGGCAGGCTAAACCCCTGCCTTGTGTCACATGACGACTGCGGGCGTAACCGGCACACTGGGGTCGATGCCCTCGAACCACGAGGGCCCTCCGTGGAGTTGTAACTATGGATCGCCGTGATTTCCTGAAATACAGCGGCAGTGCCAGTTTGGCCGCACTGCTGCTGCCCTCGTTCGGCAACGTGATTGCCGCCGAGGCGCTGACCGAGAAGCTCGATGTCGGCATGAAGAAACGCCTTGCCGACACCGCATTGACGGCGGCGAAAGCCGACGGCGCAACCTACTGCGACGTTCGCATTGGCAAGTACCTGCGCCAGTTCGTGGTGACCCGCGAGAACAAGGTGCAGAACGTCGTCAACACCGAATCGACCGGCATCGGCATCCGCGTTATCGCGGCCGGAACCTGGGGTTTTGCGGCCACCAGCGATCTTTCCGCCGATGGCGTCGCCAAGGCCACCAAGCAGGCTGTGCAGATCGCCAAGGCGAACTCGAAGCTGACCACCGATCCCGTCCAGCTGGCAACGGTCAAGGGTGTTGGTGAAGTGAGTTGGGCAACGCCGATCAAGCGCAACGCCATGGAAGTTCCGATCAAGGAAAAAGTCGACCTGCTGCTCGCCGCGAACGCCGCCGCGATGGAGGCGGGTGCCAATTTCGTCAACTCGACGCTGTTTCAGGTCAATGAGCAGAAATATTTCGCGTCGAGCGATGGCTCGTACATCGACCAGGACGTGCACCGCATCTGGGCACCGATGAGCGTCACCGCGATCGACAAGACCAGCGGCAAGTTCCGCCGTCGCGACGGCATGTCCGCGCCGATGGGCATGGGTTACGAATACATGGACCCGAAAAAGGAAGACCGCATCGAGCTGCCCGGCGGCGCCGTGGTCTACCGGAATTCCTACGACATCGTCGAAGATGCGCGCCTCGGTGCGCAGCAGGCTCAAAAGAAGCTCAAGGCGCGCAGCGTCAAGCCCGGCAAGTTCGACCTGGTGCTCGACCCGACTCATCTGTGGCTGACCATCCATGAGTCGGTCGGCCATCCACTGGAACTCGACCGCGTGCTTGGCTACGAAGCCAATTATGCCGGTACCAGTTTCGCGACGATGGACAAGCTCAAGAGCGGTGATTACAAGTACGGCAGCCCGGAAGTGACCCTGGTTGCCGACAAGATCCAGCCCAATTCGCTGGGCTACGTGGGTTACGACGACGAAGGCGTCAAGACCAAGCGTTGGGATCTCATCAAGGACGGCATCCTGGTCAACTACCAGGCGATCCGCGATCAGGTCCACATCATCGACGAGAAGGCGTCGCAAGGTTGCTGTTACGCCGATTCCTGGTCGAGCGTCCAGTTCCAGCGCATGGCCAACGTGTCGCTGCAGCCGGGCAAGAAGAAGCTGACCCCGACCGAGATGATCAAGGATGTGAAGGATGGCATCTACATTATCGGCGACGGGTCGTTCTCGATCGATCAGCAGCGCTACAACGCGCAGTTCGGCGGCCAGTTGTTCTACGAAATCAAGGACGGCAAGGTCGGCGAGATGATCGAAGACGTGGCTTACCAGATCCGCA
>JBATAQ010000278.1:0-4373 GCA_049661925.1 Dokdonella sp. | reverse complement strand
ATTTGGACAGCCGAACGGCTGGCCCGAGCGGCAGCGAGGGTGAGGCCCAGGGATGGGCCTAACAATCTCTCTCTCTTAATTCCTTGGCTCGATCTGTCAACACAACTCGGCTCATCGCGTCGTCGCCACCCGGGGGAACAACAAGATGTAGCGCCAGTGAGCACCCGTTTTAGTCTGTCGCTCAATAATTCGACGATGACTCCGTCACATATGCGATCTCTATTTCGTCGAATCGGGTTTTCATGGGGCCTGGTCTGGAACTTCCATAGTCAACAATCAGCTTGTCACCACGCCATTCCACCCCTTGGATATCGCCCTCGAACACAGCAAAACGGTCCTTCTCGAAATCGACCTGCGCGCCGCTTCTCGTGAGGTCAAGCCAGACAACGTCATCGGTCGTCGCACCACAACCAACATCCACTATGTATGCGGTGTAGGCACTATCAGGCGATGTAGCGCTGGCACGAACAACGTGATCACAGGGATCTAATCCGCACCCTGCAACGACAGCCGAAATCAAGGGGATCATGACGATTCCGTTTACCTTCCTCATATTTCGTTCCTTGTTGGATAGGCAGGTCTCTCGGAGCATGATTGTTCCTACGCACCTCCACTACAAATCCCGCGCCACCCGAAACCCAACCTGCGCGCTGCGCATCGTGCTCGCCCCAGCCAGGCGATAAGCCGATCGCGACTGCTCGGGCGCACTACCCCACGATCCGCCGCGCAGCATGTGGCGTTGGCAGCCGGGGTTGAGCCAGGCCGTGCTGTCGCGGGGTGCGCGGACGTAGTTTTCGTGCGAGCAGTCCTGCACCCACTCGGCGACGTTGCCGACAAGGTCGAAAAAGCCGAACGCATTTTTTGCGTACGTGCGGACGGGTGCCGGACCCCAGTAGCCGTCGGTGTAGTTCGGGAACGCGCGGGCCCAACTGCGTTTGCTTGGCGATCGGTCCCCTTCGCCGGTCAGGTTGCCGCGCACCTTGTCCGGATTGCCGTCGCCCCATGGAAAGCGGTCCTGACTGCCTGCGCGAAGTGCGTATTCGAACTCGGCTTCGCTGGGCAGTCGATAATTCTTGCCGGTCTGCTCGGACAGCCACGCCGCGTAGGCGCTGGCATCGTTCCAGGACACGTTGACGACCGGTGCGGAATCAGTGGCTCTGTTGCCGTGGTAGTCGGTCTTCCAGCTGATGCCGCGTTTGTCGGTCATGCGGCCGCTGGATTCATCGTAGAAGCTGCCGGTTCCCAGCCGCTCGGCGTCGGACTTGTAGCCCGACAATCGCACGAACTCGCGAAATTCGCCGACTGATACCTCAGCCTGGCCCAGAGCGAAGCCTTCGCTGATGGCGACGCGACGTTGCGGTTCTTCGTTGTCGCGATGGCCGTCCTCGTCGGCGGACGAGCCCATCACGAACGCACCGGTTGGCACGACAACCACAGTTGGCCCCGATCCCGAGTTTGAGACGAAACTGTCGCTGATGGTCTGGCCAGGCTTGAAGCTCGCATACAGGCGCGCGTTGCGCAGACGTTGGGCGAAGTCATCAAGGCCCGGCAGATCGGAACTGATCGCCTGGGCCTGTTGCGCCAGTTTTTCAGCAAGGTCGGGATCGCCGGAATCCAGCGCTGACAGCGCCTGATTCAACACCGTTTCCGCGCGCTGGCCGCGGATGCTTTCAATGCGGATGCGGGTGTCCTGCAGACTCATCGATCCCGGTCTGATTGCGCTCGCATCGTTGAGGATGCTGTCGGCCGCCGCGAAGTCGTCCTGCGCCGCTGACGCGAGGGCACGGTCGAGGAATTCGCGTTCAATCTGCGCCAAGCCTTGGTCAGCCACCTTGTTGCCGGAATCCAGCGCAAGCACCGCGCGATAAACCGACAGCGCGTTGTCGTCGCCCTCGCCCATCACCTTGTCTTCGCTCATCAGCGCGGCCGCCTTGACCAGCAAGGGCTGGACCTCAGCCAGAGTCTTCAGGCGCGCCTGCAGTGCCGCCAGTTCCGTGTCTGAATGCGGCAAGTCATCGAGCGCGGCGACATAGCGCTGCGCCGCCGTTTCGTCGTTGCGCTCCATGGCGGCAATCGCCCAATCGCGCAGTGCGCCACCAATGCGGGCAAGCCCCGCACGCGCCTCACCGTTATTCGGGTCTTTTTCCAACACGGCCCGATAGAGCACGACGGCGTTTTTGTCCTTGGGTTCCAGAACCTTGCCCTGCTCCTCGGCGGCGCGGGCGCGCTTGAGCTGTGCCGCAACTTCGCGCGTCACCGGCGTCGGCGGGCCCATTGCCATGCCTTCCGCCAGCGTCGTGCCCTTGTAACCCGGAATCCGCGAGGTACCGTCGTCGACGCCAGGTTGATTGGGCAAGGCCGCGATCCAGGGCGGTGGTTGCGCGGCGTCGGTCGTGGCTACCGGCTGTTGTTCCTGTGGCGCGACATGCAGAATGTCGGGGAAATAGCGGTACGCCAAGGCCATCGACAGCACCGCGATGCCGGCGATTCCGCCCCACGTCTGTTGTTTGCTGACGACTTCTGTACCCGGCATGCAGCAATCATAAAGCAGCGTCGCCGTCGCCACGAATAGGGAGCACCCATTTGACAATCTGGATTGACGACGCCGCTGTACTACAGGATTTGCTGCCCAGGCTGGGAACGACGCTTTTCATGGACACCGAGTTCATGAGGACCGACTCATTCCTGCCGAAGCTGGCGCTGATCCAGATCGAACTGGATGGCGATGGCGCACTGGTCGATCCGACCGCGCCGCTCGATGCCGCCAGCCTGGGCAAGCTGCTCTCCGGTCCCGATTACCTGTGCGTGATGCACAGTGCCAGCGAAGACCTCGAAGCCTTGCGGCCGATCGCACCGAACGGGATCGCTCGTTTGTTCGACACCCAGATTGCCGCTGCCTTTGCCGGACTCGGGCCGGGTTTGAGTTACCAGAAACTGGTCGCTGAAGTGACCGGAATCACCCTGCCCAAGGCGGAAACACGCTCGGATTGGCTGCGGCGGCCATTGACCGCCGAGCAGATCGAGTACGCGGCGAAGGATGTCGTTTACTTGCCGGCGATTCATCAACACTTGATCGGCTTGCTTGAACAGCGCGGTTACATCGGATGGCATGCCGAGGACTGCGCGCGACTGGCCGACAAAGCGCGCCGCGATGAGATCGACCAGCAACCACAGAAGGCATTGCGCGCGGCATCCGATTGGAATCCCGATCAGCAAGCCTTGCTGCGTCGCCTGCTGCTCTGGCGCGAGGCGCGCGCGCGCACTCTCGACAAACCCAAGCCCTGGATACTCGACGACGCCCGCGCACTGGATTTCGTCGCCCATCCGCCGCGCGATGACAACGATCTCCACGAACGCGGCAAAGGACTGCGCGCCTTTCGCGGCCCACAGCGCGCGGAAGTGCTGGAACTGTTGCGCGAGCCCATCCGCGACGACGAGCGCGAATTCGACGCGATTCCGCCAGCGCCCAGCGCGCAGGAACGCAAGGCAATTAGTGCGCTAAAGGAAATCGTGGTCGCGAAAGCAACTGAACTCGACATACCGGATGGACTGCTCTGCTCGCGCCGACACCTGGAATCGCTGTGGGCATCGCGTATATGGCCGCGCGCGCTGGAAGGCTGGCGCCAGGGCGTGCTGCACGATGCGCTGATGTCGCGTTTGCCAGACTGAGCGGTGGTGGCTCGGTTGCACGCTGGCGCTGATGGCGTGAACAATCAGCGCAGCGCGGACCCCTGCTTGGCGCTGCACCGACTTCCCGCTATCCTCCAAGTCGTCGCCTGATCCAGTTGTCGCGGAACCGGCGCAACGCTTCACGTGGGGCGGTAGCTCAGCTGGGAGAGCGCCGCGTTCGCAATGCGGAGGTCGTGAGTTCGATCCTCATCCGCTCCACCATGCAAACAAAAAGCCGGACTCCTAAAGTCCGGCTTTTTGCATCTGTAAGTTCGTAAGCTGATGGGCCGCTATGCTTGTATTGCAGTTGCGGATCAAGAAATCCGTTTGCGCGGAATGGTTCTGCCAATCAGAACTGGCTCCACAGCAAACCGCCTACGGCCAGTGCGAGGATCGACTCGGCGACGACCCAGCCGCCGACGGTGAGGCCGCGCAGGATCAGCAGACCGTAGGTGACCGGGCGCTGGTCATTCCAGGTGGAGTGCGAGTAGTGCTGGATATCGGCGTGGCTCATGGCGGGTTCCGCTGTCATCGGTCGGTGGGCCGATGGCGGAAGCCACTTTGCAAGGTAGTGCTTGGCGTGAAGCTGAACGTGGCGGCGAATTGGACAAATCGCGGATTCGCCGTAAACGAAGGTTCATTTTCGCGGCGCTGTTTGCGCCGATCAGAGTGGGCCGATCACATAGCGCGCGTAGCGACTGCGG
>JBATAQ010000277.1:0-3040 GCA_049661925.1 Dokdonella sp. | reverse complement strand
TCCAGACATTGCCGGTCGTCACCCGCAGCGTGATCTGGCTGTACCACGTCGAGGGCTACACGCATGCCGAGATTGCCGAAATGACGGGCAACTCGATCAGCTTTTCCAAGTCGCAACTGGCGCGCGGAACTCAGCGCCTGCGCGCCATGCTGCAGGACCGGGAGTTGCAGGACACGACCCGGCAAGACACCCAGGAGGCCAGCCATGGCTGATGACACGCATTCATTCGATAGCGATACCAATCTCGGCGCGCGACTGCGTGCACTACCGGCGCATGCGCCGTCCGCTGATCTCTGGCAGTCATTGTCGGCACGCTTGCCGCCGGTCGCGACTCGGCCGCAACGTCGCCGTTGGCATCCAGCCGTCTCGATTGCATTGGCGGCGAGCCTTCTGGTTGCCGCCCTGCTGCCGTGGACAACGCAGCAATCCTCGACCGTCCTGCAACCCGAACCCGCAGCAACGTTATCGCCGCAAGCGAGCGCGGGCTTGGTCTGGTTAAAGTCTCGCTCCAGCCAACTGGAAACCTGGTTGGCGCAGCTGCCTTCCGCGTCGATGCATGGCGGTCGCGAGCTGATGGCAACAATTGAAGTGGAAGACCTGATCGGGTTGGTCGATCTGCAATTGAACGCAACGACCAACGCGGCCGAGGCGTTGCCGTTGTGGCGCCGCCGCGTAGCCCTGCTCGAAAACCTTTCGCTGTTGCGCGCGGCCGCGTTGAACACGGGTGCTGCCGTTGCGGAAAACAACGCCGGCGCAACATCAATCAATCACCTATGAATGTCCAAGCATCCGCTCAACCGGAGGTCACCATGAAAGTCTTGTTGCTGGTCCTGCTGATTGTTGTCAGTCCGCTCGCATGGAGCGCCGAGCGATCCTCGCCATCGTCAACGGCAACTGCCGGCTCTACAAAAACTGCGGACAAGGTCGATCAAGCCGCCGCGCGTCAGGAAATGACCGACTTGCAGAAACAACTCGGTGAGCTGTCGCGACGCATGGCCGAATTGTCGATGAAGATGCGTGGCGACAGTCCGCAACTGACGGCGCTGCGTTACCTCGGCTCGCCGGATCGCGCGATGATCGGCGTGCTGCTGTCCGAAGCGCCGAACGGTGTGCGCGTCGGTGGCGTTACCCCGGATGGCCCCGCCGCACGCGCCGGATTGAAGACTGGCGACGTGATCACGCGGGTCAGCGATCAGGACATTGCCGGCAAGAAGCCTGCCGACGCATTGGAGAATACCCGCGGCTTGCTGGGTGATCTCAAGGAAGGCGAAGTAGTCAAACTCGGCTACCGTCGCGACGGCAAATCAGCGGTTGCGACCATCACTGCCGATCGTCGCCAGGCCGCGACCAGCTATCGTCTGCTGACCGATGGCGACGAGGGTATCGAACTGGGTGACATGGATCGCGATGTCGACGACATCGCGCGTGGCGCTGCCGGCGCCATGCCGTGGTGGGGTATCCAGTTGGCCGAACTCAATCCCGATCTTGGCCGCTACTTCGGCACCGATCATGGCGTGCTGGTGCTTTCGACCGATGGCGATGCGCTGGCCGGCGTCAAGTCCGGCGACGTGATCCAGCAGATCGCCGACAGCAAGGTGGATCGGCCCGAACAGGCGCTGCGCAAATTGCGCGATCAGCCGACTGACAGCAAGGTCCCAATGCAGGTGCTGCGCGAGCACAAGGCCATGACCTTGAGTGTGAGCGTGCCGGACTACAAGTCAGTTTTCGACATTGTCCCACCGCCACCGCCACCGCCACCGCCCGCTCCGCCCGCACCCGAGATGCCGAACGCACCACCACCGCCTGCACCGCCAGCAGCACCCATGGCGGCATCAATGCCACCGCCGCCCGCTGCTCCGCTCGCCCCGGTCGATGCAAGAGACGCGATCAAGGCCACTATTGCCGCCGTCGTTGCGGACCCAAAATTGCAGACCCGAATGGTCTCGCCGGGTGTTGCGGCGGAGGGCGGACGGATTGGCTCACCGGGGCTGTGGGCTGGCAAGATCGTGGAGGTCCGATCCAGCGACGCTGGAACCTGCTACGTGGTCGTCGCGGCGACGATCGGCAAGGGCGGCAAGCCGATCCGCAATTTCTCCTATGGCCCGACTTTTTCAGCTTGCACGACCGGAGCCTTGGACAAGAGCCGCTTCTATCCGGGGCGCTACGCCACGTTCCTGGGCACCGTTACCGGCCCGGCCGAACAACGCTTGGGCCGCGCGGGGCGACCGACGATAGCCGTGACCGACGCACAGGAATGGAGCCCGCTGCCCGACATGTCATGGGGTTTGCAGACCGCTCCGCTGCCACCACGATAACGCTGCGCGTGCCGGACTACGAAATCTGATCGCTCGCTCAAGTTGAGAGAAACGTGAAAGCCCCTCGCCCCTTGCGGGAGTGGGGTTGGGGAGAGGGGAAACGAGCGGGCCGACAGCCATCGCGAGCCCGCGCGATTACGCCACCTGCGCGCCCAGCCGCACCGCGCCGCGCGCAACGAGTGCGGCTTCGACGACCGTCCAACCGGCATCGGCGCGATGTGCGTTTTCGCTGAGGATACGTCGCCAGATGCGGCCACCCGGCATGCCTTGATACAGTCCAAGCATGTGTCGGGTGACGTGTTGCAATCGACCGCCGTTGGCGATGTGGCGCTGGGTATAGTCGCGCATGCCGTGCACCACGGCATCGCGATCAGGCAACTCGCCACCGTCGAGCATCACGCCCACTTCGGCGATGCGATAAGGCTCGTGGTAGGCGACTCGCCCCAGCATCACGCCATCGACGTGCTCAAGGTGTGATCGCACATCATCCAGGCTGACGATGCCGCCGTTGATGACGATGGTGAGTTCCGGAAATTCGCGCTTGAGGATGTGCACGCGCGAGTAGTTGAGTGGTGGCACGTCGCGGTTTTCCTTCGGTGACAAGCCCTGCAACCACGCCTTGCGCGCATGCACCATGAAGACCTCGCAGCCGGCATCGCGCACCGTTTCAACGAAGGCAAACAAGCCCGCATCCTCGTCCTGCTCATCGACGCCGATCCGACATT
>JBATAQ010000276.1:0-4159 GCA_049661925.1 Dokdonella sp. | reverse complement strand
TCGGCCGACAGCGTCACGCCATAGCGCGTATGCAAGGCCAGGCCCAGCTCCAACGCATCGATTGAGTCCAGGCCCAGCCCATCCCCGAAAAGTTGCGCGCTGGCGTCGATATCATCGGGCTTGATGTCTTCAAGGTTCAGCGCATCGATGATCAGTTGCTTGATTTCCAGTTGCAGCGCGGCGCTGGTCATTCAGTATTCCGTGGTCGGTTCAGCTGGGCCGACATCATAGCGACTGACCTGCCATCGGTGAACTCCAGCCACCCTCCTGACGATCCCGATTAGGGATGATCAGAGCATCCTCAGCTCAGATCGTCTCGAAATAATCGTGCAGCAAGCGTGTCAACTCACGTGCGGAACGCGCTTCCTCGCCTTCGATCAGGAATGGCGCGATGGCGATGTCCTCTTCGACGCGGATCGTGAAGTGCGCGCGGCGCGGCGGTACCCGCCACCAGGCTAGCCCCTTGGTCAGGGTCAGCGGCTCGCAGCGGATTCGCACCGGGGTAATGTTGCGAGCACCGCGCACGGCGACGTTGGCGGCGCCGCGTTGCAGCGTCATCGGCTCTCCCGGACGCGTGCGCGTACCTTCTGGAAACATCACCAGGTTGTTGCCGGCTCGCAGCGACTCGATGCAATTCTCGACCAGTCCGGGCCCGGAGTCGTTGCAGAGGTAGTCCGCCGAGCGCGCCATCGCGCCGGTGAAGACATTGCGGAACAGGCCGGAACGAACCACGCAATCCGCATTCGGGATCAGCGAAATCAGGAAAACAACGTCGATCAAGGTGGGGTGATTGGCCAGCACGAGCAGCCCGCGGCGCTGCAAGCGCCACTGATCGATGACCTCGTAACGCAACACGCCCAGCAGTCGCATCCAGCCTACAAAAGTGCGGAATCCCGAGTGGATGGCCTTGCGAGCGAGGGTCCGCCGTCGCCCGCGATCACGCACCAACAGGTGCAGCAGCGGTACGCCGATGCCTCCAAGTACGACGCCACCGAGACCGAAAGTCGCAAACGCCAGACCGGTCGCGAACACCCGCCAGCCGCGATCAATCGCCCGCAACATGACGCTGCCCTTGCCAAAACGTGGTGCCGACGCGGCGCTGCAAATGGTGCCGATCCGAACGCAGGAAGTGCAGCGCGCAAAGGTCGCCTGGCACGGCATCAGCGCATTCGATTGGTTCTTGCCGCGCGCGCATCAGTCGGCCTCGGCGAGCCGCCGGCGCGAATGGCCGGCGGCAGTGGAACAGGCTTGAACCAGCGACCCGACAGTTGCCTGCCGAGTCGGTATTGATCAGCGTGAGAGTCCGAACAACAGCGAGGACACCCAGCCCTTGTTGCCGAGTTCGTCTTCGACTTCCCACATGACGCCGTCCTTGTTGCCGGTTGGGTATAGCATCATGCCGGGATCAAGCGGACGCACGACCTTGCCGCTGCCGTTCGAGTTGGCGAACAGGCGACCGGGCTTGCTCATGGTGACCGCTTGCTGCGCGTTCGCGGCCGACGCGTTGTCGGGCAATCCACCCAATTGCGCGACCAGGTCGGTGTAGGCCTGCAGGTAGGCCAGCGTGACGACCTGGCCAATTTCGGTGTTCGCGTAACCGGTCGCGCCCGCGCCAGCAAAGCCGCCAGAGAAAACGCCGCCACCGGCACCCCAACCCAGGTCGGTCTTCTTGGCGCTGCCTTCGACCATCGCGACTTGCTCGGACGAACGTACGTCGGTCACCGTCAGCACCACGTCGGCGGATTTCTTCTTGATGTTGATACCACCGACCAGCGCACCGACGGTGCGGTTGCCGATCAAGCCACCGAGCATGCCGCCAATCGCATTGCCACCGGCGTTGGAATTCTGCGAGATCAGGTCAGGCACCAGCACATAGTCGGCTGCCTTGATCTGGCCCTTGCCGATGTTCGAGCGGCCGCGCAGTTCGCCGTCCGATGCAAGGTCGCGCTCGCGCTTCATCGCATCCATGCCTTTGCCGCGATCAACCAGGGTGAAGCAACGCGACTTGCTCACGAACACCTTGATCAGCGCCGCCGGCGAGCCGAGCTGCTGCGCGTACCACCAGTTGTTGTCCGGCTCGATCACCGCGATGGCACCGAGGCTCTTGGAGCAGGTCGGAATCTCCGCCGACCTTTCGGCGCGGATTTCCTGCGCGGATTTCTGCTTTGCCGAGATTGGCGAAGCCGCGACCAGGGCGACGACGACGCCGCACAACAACGGAACCGACTTCGCAGAAGCCTTTACATTCTTCGGGTTTGCATTCTTCATCATTGACCCCTCAAGTGATCCAGATCGACCGCGCCTGCGGCCGCGTGCCTGAAGCATAACGCAGGCCGGTGCCCACGCAGGACATGTTAGATTTTCGCGGGTCGCCCAGAACGTTAGCAACGGAGTCGTCATGGTCTTTGTGTTTGAACCCACCGCCATTGCAACGCTCGACGTGGTCGGCACATCCGAGCGCTTCCCGGTCCACCGCATCTATTGCATCGGCCAGAACTACGCGCTGCATGCGCAGGAGATGGGCAGCAGCGTTGATCGGGAGCGGCCGATTTTCTTCATGAAGCCGGCTGACGCCGTCGTCAGCGGCAACGCGGACGTGCCGTACCCGCCGGCGACCGCCAACCTGCATCACGAGGTGGAGATGATCGTCGCGTTGGCCTGCGGTGGTCGCGACATCGCCGTCGAGCAGGCCCTGGGCTGCGTTTATGGCTATGGGGTAGGACTGGACCTGACCCGCCGCGACCTGCAACTGGAAGCCAAGCAGAAGGGTCGGCCTTGGGATACCGCCAAGGGTTTCGATTATTCCGCGCCGGTTTCGGCACTGCGCCGCGTCAGCGAAGTAGGGCATCCGGCGGCTGCTGCGCTGACGCTGATGGTCAACGGCGAACGCCGGCAGGAAAGTGACATCGGCCAGATGGCATGGAGCGTGGCCGAGATCATTCATGCGCTGTCGAAGTTGTACGAGTTAAAGGCTGGCGACCTGATCTTCACCGGCACGCCATCAGGCGTCGGGCCGCTGGTGGTGGGCGATCAATTCGTCGCCACGCTGGGCGACATCGCGACGCTCAGCGGTCAGGTTGTTGTGTTGCCTGACGTGTCTGGCGATCCAGCGTAGTCTTGTCAAGCGGCAAACTTTTCATCTCCAACTTGTAAATAGGGGCAGTTCAATGAGCATGATGAGCGAATTCAAGGAATTTGCGATGCGTGGCAGCGTCGTCGACTTGGCGGTCGGTGTCGTCATCGGTGGTGCGTTCGGCAAGATCGTCACGTCGCTGGTCGACCAGATCATCATGCCGCCAATCGGCTATTTGATCGGTGGCGTCGACTTTTCCAAGTACAAATGGGTATTGGTACAGGCCGCTGCCGACGGCAAGGGCGAAGTGGCCATCGGCTACGGTGCGTTCCTCAACACGTTGATCCAGTTCCTCATCATCGCCTGGGCCATCTTCATGGTCGTCAAGGCGATCAACAAGTTGACCAAGAAGGAAAATCCGGCAGCGGCCGAAGAGCCGGCAATTCCCGCCGATGTCACCCTGCTGACCGAAATCCGCGACCTGTTGCGCAACCGCCCAGCCTGATCATTCGCTTCCCGCGTGAACGAAAAAGCCCGGCTTCGGCCGGGCTTTTTCGTTGGCGGAATTCGTGATCAGCATGACTATCGCCACGGCGCTTTTCACTGCGACTTTGGCATGATGCCGTTCCCCACTTTGCTGGAACCTGTCATGCGCCTGATCGTTGTCGCGCTTGTTACCGCGCTAACTGCAAGCAATGCCGTTGCCGCAGAGAAGCCCACCACTGTGAGCGCAGAGGCGCTGAAAACGGCGACGCAACTCCGCGAGCAGGCGCTGAAAGACGACGTAGCCTACGACGTTGTCAAAGGGCTCAGCATCGAAGTCGGCCAGCGGCTGGCCGGGAGCGAAGCGGACCAGCGCGGCCGCGACTGGATGGTGGCCAAGTTCAAGGCGCTGGGTTTCGACAAGGTCTGGACCGAGCCGGTCACTTTTCCCAAGTGGGTGCGCCGCAGTGAGTCGGCCAGCCTGATCGCGCCGTATCCGCACGATCTGGCGGTCACGGCACTGGGCAATTCGGCAGCGACACCTGCGGGCGGATTGCGTGGTGAACTGGTCGCCTTCGATTCGCTGGATGCGCTGAAGAACGC
>JBATAQ010000275.1:0-7748 GCA_049661925.1 Dokdonella sp. | reverse complement strand
GACTGCAAGACGTTCGCGACCATGTTGCGGTGGGTCAGCATGGCACCCTTGGCCACGCCGGTGGTGCCGCCGGTGTATTGCAGGAATGCAATGTCGTCGTGGGTCACTTCGATCTTGGGCAGCGCGGCGTCACTGGCTTGGCCGAGTATGGTCTTGAAGCGCCTTGCGGTTGGCAGGTTGAATGGGGGAACCAGTCGTTTGACGTATTTGACGACGAAATTGACCAGCAGCGATTTCGGGAAGTTGAGCAAGTCGCCCAAGCCCGTTGTCAACACCGTCTTGCATTCGGTGTCGCCGATCACCTCGGCCACCGTGTGTGCGAAGTTGTCGAGTACGACGATGGCCTTGGCACCGGAATCGACCAACTGGTGCTTCAGTTCGCGACCGGTGTACATGGGGTTGGTGTTCACCACCACCATGCCGGCCCGCAGGATGCCAAGCATCGCGATCGGATATTGCAGAACATTCGGCAGCATGATCGCGACGCGATCGCCCTTGTCCAGCTTCAGGTCGTCACGCAGGAAATTCGCGAAGCGTCGGCTCTGAACGTCGAGCTCGCCATAGGTCAGCGTGGCATCCATGCAGATAAAAGCCGGGCGATCATGGAACTTCAGGAAGCTCTCGTGGACCAGCGCGTTGATCGACGAGTACGTATTGACATCGATCTCGGCGGACACGCCTTCCGGATAGCTGGAAAGCCAGGGTTTGTCATTGCTCGTGGTCATGCGATGTCCTCTGGAATGTCGATGCGCTGCCGCCGGGATGGTCAGGATTCCAACATGCCGGGACGGGCAGGGCAAGGCACAGTGCAACGCGGCGAACTACGCCGCTGCATTGGGAGCGATTGAATCGAGTGTCGGGCGTTCGCGCGTGAAGGTTTCGACATCGCACCGGCTCAGAACCGACCCGTCACCAAGCACGATGACCTCATCCGCCAGCGCCTGCACTTCCAACGCCTGATGCGACACCAGCAACATTGTCACCCATTGGCGCTCGCGCAAGCGTCGCAGATGTTGGAATACATCCAACCGGGCCTCGTGGTGCAAGCCTGTGAGAGGCTCGTCGAGCAAAAGGATTCGCGGAGTAGCGAGCAAAGCGCGGCCGATCGCAACGCGTTGGCGTTCGCCACCGGAAAGAGTGGCTGGGCGACGCGGCAATAACGGAGCCAACGCCAGCAGATCGACGATCTCGTCGAGGTCGTCGATGTCAAGATTGTGACTGCCACCGCGGCTGCGCGGACCATACAGCAGGTTGGCGTGCACGCTCATGTGCGGAAACAGACGCCCGTCCTGAAACACGTAACCGACGGCCCGCTCGCGGACCGGAACCGATATTGACCGCGCACTATCGAACCAGGTTTGGCCATCCAGTGCGATGCGACCAGCGTCCGGTTTCAGCAGTCCGGCAATGGCGTCGAGCACGCTGGTCTTGCCAGCGCCGGAGTCGCCGAACAATGCAATGCTCTGCGCTTCGCTGCTGAACACGATATCCAGGTGCGTGTCGTCGTAGCGGTGGCGGATGGCTACTTCAAGCACGTCGGCGGTCTCCCCACAGGCGACCGCCGAGGACAGCCGCCATCAGCGTGGCCGCGAACGCGACCGCCAGCGACAACACGCTCAATCGAATCACGCCGGCGTCACCGCCTGGAACATTCATCAGTTCGTAGATGGCAATCGGCAAAGTGCGGGTTTCGCCGGGGATGTTCGACACGAAACTGATCGTAGCCCCGAACTCGCCGAAGGCTCGTGCAAATGCCAGCACGCATCCAGCCGCGATGCCACCGGCGGACAGGGGCAATACGATTGTCAGAAATCTCCGCCACGGACCGGCACCCAGCGTTTCGGCTGCCGATTCCAGGCGTCGGTCGACATTGTCGAAAGCCACTCGTGCTGACAGCGTCAGCAACGGGAAACCCATCAGCGCGGCGGCGATGACCGCGCCAGTCCAGCGGAACGCGACCACGATGCCAATCGATTCGAGCCAGCCGCCCAGTAGCCCGTTACGCCCGAGCAATACCAACAAGGCATAGCCGGTGACGACGGGCGGCAGGGTCAACGGCAGGAAGAGCATCGCCTCGACAAGTATCCGCCCCGGGAATCGCCGCCGTGACAGCAACCAACCGATCCCAAGTGCGGCCGGCAGCGACACCAGCACGCTGATTCCGGCAATGCGCAGGCTGAGCAAAAACGCCTGGAAATCAGCTGGTGACAACCATTCATTCATCGTGGCGGGGCGTCGAAACCGTGGCGTCGGAAGAGATCGGCTGTGGAATCTGATCGCAACAGTTCAAGCAAGCGTCGCGCGTTGTGGCTGTCATGTCCGGCGATGATCGCAACCGGATAGCGAATCGGTGCATGGCTGGATGCCGGGAAAGTGTCGAGTACGCGTACCATCGGCTCGTCGACCGTATCTGATCGATAGACGATGCCCATGGCGGCTTCGCCACGCGCGACGAAATTCAGTGCGGCACGAACGTTGTCGGCAGCGACGAGGCTGCCGCGAACGTCATTCCATGCACCCAAACTTTCCAGCGCGGAACGAGCATATTTTCCCGCGGGAACGCTGTTTGGTTCCGCCACGGCAAGGCGGCCATCGCGGCCAAGCGCAGTGGCCAAGTCCATGCTTTGGGCGATGTCGAAAGCACGCGATGAGTCACTCGGCGCAATCAGTACCAGTGCATTACCGAGCAAGTCTGCGCGGCTGTCGTTGACGATCAGGTGCTTTGCGGCGAGATGATCCATCCAGTCCTGGTCGGCGGAGATGAAGATGTCGGCAGGTGCCGCATGCTCGATCTGCCGAGCCAGCTGCGACGACGCGGCGTAGCTGACGCGAACCTTGGCGATGCTTGTGACGTCACTGCGCGCAACGAACTCATCGAGTGCCGGTTTGAGGCTGGACGCGGCAAAAATCAGCAGGCCATCTGCCAGCGCCGGAATCGGCAGCATCAGCATCCAGACCGCGAATAGCGACGGCCAGCAGTGAACAAACGGGTTGCGACGCATGGCGGAAACCGGCAAAAAGCGTAGGCCACGCATTCTGCCCATCGCTAACCACGAATGGAAACGACGGCGCGATCTGCGGCAGAGGTCTTACTGAAAGACGCGTTTGCCGTAGACGAAGTGATCTTTCCACCACGCGCTGTCGAGGCTGTCCAGCCGAACCGTGCCGCCGCTGTTCGGCGCATGCACGAAGCGTTGCTCGCCGACGTAAACGCCAACATGACTGATCGAACGGCTTGCGGCGAAAAACACCAGGTCGCCCGATTGGAGCTGTCGACGCGACAATTTGCGACCTCGAATTTCGCCCATCAGGGACGACTGGCGCGGCAGGCGCACCGCTGCAGCATCGCGAAAAATATAGGTCACCAACCCGCTGCAATCGAACCCGCTCGTTGGAGTATTGCCGCCCCAGTGATACGGCGTTCCCACCAGCGACATCGCGCGAAACAGCACGGCATTGGCGGCATCGATGGCATTGGTATTGGCCGGGACGAACACCGCCGCTGGCGCTGGTTGATCGGGTCGAGTCGGCGCGCGCCCGCAGCCGGCCAGAACGAGGCTCAGGGCGAGGAGAGAAAACAGGTAGCGGCAGCGATCAGCAGGACTCACCGTTGCAGATTGCCGCAATCGGGCGACCGGGCCAACCCGTCAGCTGTTCGAGACGGCCAGCGTCAACTTCTGACGTGGTGCGGTTGGTGGGTTGATCGCATGGCAGTCCAGCATGTCGAATCGCGCTTGCGTGGCAGATTCGAAGTTGAGCAGGCTGGCGTGCGCAGCCAATGCGACGATATTCGGCACACTGCTTCGTTCCAGCAGGTCGCGTACCACGCCGCGCTGCGCCTCATCGAATACCGGGTCCAGCATGGCCTCATCGAGTGCGCAAACGACGGCAGCCAACCATCCCGAGTTGGGTGATCGCAAGGCAAGCAACATTTCGGCGTTGGACATGGCGCGTTCCGCTGGGGGCAATTACAAATGAATAAAGCAGGGTTCGTGCCAAAGGCTTCGCGGGAGCGACATCAGCGTTGCAGCTTGATAGCCTGCGCACTCATTGTTCGCGAGTGTTGCCGGTGAAATCTGCCAGGAAGGCGCCCATTGCGTGGCGCGATGTCAACGGAATCCTGTTGCTGGACAAGCCGTCCGGGGTCAGTTCCAACCATGTGTTGCAAACCGTACGTCGCATGTTTCGTGCGGTCAAGGCGGGCCACACCGGCAGCCTGGATCCGTTGGCAACGGGATTGCTGCCGATCTGTTTTGGCGAAGCAACCAAGATCGCCGGATTGTTGATCGGATCGAGCAAGGCTTATTCCACGACGGCGATGCTGGGCCAGACCCGATCCACCGATGACGCCGAGGGTGAACTGTTGGTCGAGCGCCCAGTGCCGAGCATCGGTGACGAGCTGATTCGACGCGGCCTGTCGATGCTGACCGGCGAGCAGACCCAGATTCCACCGATCTACTCGGCGATCAAGCGCGATGGCGAGCGCATGTACAAGCGGGCGCGCCGTGGCGAAACGGTCGACGTGCCGCCGCGCACGGTACAGGTTGATCGGTTCGAGCTTGTCGCGAACAACTCGCCGCTGCTGGACCTGGAAATCGGGTGCGGTTCCGGCACCTACGTGCGCAGCCTGGTGCGCGACCTGGGTGAGTTTCTTGGTTGCGGTGCGCACGTAACTGCGCTGCGTCGACTCTGGGTCGAGCCATTTCGCGATTCGGCGATGTTTACCCTCGATCAGCTTGAAACGCTGGCGGGGCAGGGCATGTCGGCGCTCGACGAGACCGTGCTGTCGGTCGAGACCGGGCTGGCCCACTTCACCCGATGCCGCGTCGACGCGGAAGACGAGGTGCGTTTGCGCAAGGGACAGGGCATTGAAGCTGTCGTGGCAAAAGGTTTCTGTGTCGCTGTTTCGGTGAACTCGGGTCGAGTGGTTGCGCTCGCGGAAAGCGACGGTATTGGCCGGGTCAAGCCAACGCGCGGCTTCAACGCCGAATCGTAGAGTCGGCGATTGGATGCAACCGCTACACTTCGCCAATGACCGATACATCCACCGCCGCACCCCGCGCCGACGAAGCTGGCAATCCGCTGATCGTCGCCATTTCATCGCGTGCGTTGTTCGATCTCGGCGACAGCCACGCCTTGTTCGAAAGCGATGGCCTGGAAGCCTACGCGCAGTACCAGATCGATCACGAAGATGACCTGCTGCAACCGGGTGTGGCGTTTCCGCTGGTGCAAAAGCTGCTGCGGATCAATACGCTGCCGCCGTTTGCACCGCGTGTCGAGGTGATCCTGCTGTCACGCAATTCGGCTGATACCGGACTGCGCATCTTCAATGCGATCAAGCACTACGGCCTGGACATTTCGCGCGCTGCCTTCACCAACGGCGCACCGACGGCGCCTTACGCGCATCCATTCAAGGCCAGTTTGTTTCTGTCGGCTAATGCGGACGATGTGCGACGTGCGCTGATGGCGGGCGTTGCAGCCGCGACCATCCTGCCATCCAAGGCGCCCGAATTTCACAGCGATCAATTGCGCATTGCTTTCGATGGCGACGCGGTGATTTTCGGCGACGATTCCGAGCGTGTGTCGAAAGAGCAGGGCCTCATCGCGTTCCACCGCAACGAGCATGAACGCGCTCGCGAGCCGCTGGCAGTCGGCCCGTTCCGTGCCTTTCTCGAAGCGCTGCATCGATTGCAGTCGGTATTTCCGATCGAACAATCGCCGATCCGTACCGCGCTGGTCACCGCGCGTTCCGCTCCTGCACACGAACGCGTCATCCGCACCTTGCGCGACTGGGGCGTGCGCATCGACGAGGCGATGTTCCTCGGTGGACGAAGCAAGGGTCCGTTCCTGCAAGCCTTTGGTGCGGATATTTTCTTCGACGATTCCAGCATCAACGTGGAATCGGCACGCCTGCATGTCGCGACGGGACATGTGCCGCATGGCGTACAGAACACGCTGGACGAAGCCAAGCCCACCGGTTGACCCTCGCTTGCGCATCGGCGAAGGTTGACCTATCCATACCGAGACCATCGACATGCGCGAGTTCGCCAGTTTTCGCGAGTTCTACCCGTTCTACCTGAGCGAACATGCCGACGTGCGCAGCCGGCGCATGCATTTCGCCGGCACCACGCTGATCCTCGTATTGATGGCCATCGCCTTCGTCGGTGGTAACTGGAACTGGCTATGGTTGATCCCGGTCGCCGGCTACGGCTTTGCCTGGATCGGTCATTTCGTGTTCGAGAAGAACCGACCGGCCACGTTCAAACATCCTTTCTATTCGCTGCTGGGCGACTGGGTAATGTACTTGGACATCCTGCGCGGTCGCGTGTCGCTGTGATGTCGATCGTGTAGAAACCGGTCGGCGTCCGCGTTGCCGCGCTGCTTCGCGTCGGTGACAATCACGGGTCCCGCGCGTACCGTATCCAGGCACCTTCAGGAGTTCCGCATGTCCGAGCACGAAGTCAAAGTCCCCGATATCGGCGGTTACGACGATGTCCCCGTCATCGAAGTGCTGGTCGAGGTCGGTGACACAGTCGCCAAGGACCAGGGCTTGCTGACACTGGAATCGGACAAGGCGACGATGGAAGTGCCATCGACCGTGGCGGGTGTGGTCAAGCAGGTCAAGGTCAAGGTTGGCGATACGTTGTCCGAAGGGAGCGTCGTCGTAGTCATTGAGGAAGCTGGCACCGACGCTGACGCAGGCAAAGCGGAAAAGCCGGCCAAGCAAGCAAGCGCCGCCAAGCCGGAAGCGCCTGCCAAATTTGAATCGAAACCTGAAGAAAGTAAAAGCGTGCCATCACCGAAAGCCGCCGCGCCTTCGGCCGGAAATATCGTCGAAGCGAAGGTGCCGGATGTCGGCGACTACTCAGATATCCCGGTGATCGAATTGCTGGTCAGCGTCGGCGACACGGTGAAGAAGGACCAAGGCCTTGTGACGCTGGAGTCGGACAAGGCGACGATGGAAGTTCCTTCATCGCATGCCGGTGTCGTCAAGGAGATCAAGGTAAAGATTGGCGACTCGGTGTCGGAAGGCAGTGTGGTGGCGCTCATCGAATCGGTCGGTGAAGCCGCCGAGGCCGCTGCACCCGCAACGACTGGTGCGAAAAGCGAGGCTCCGCGGGAGCCGGTGCCGCCTGCCGCCAACTCGGCGGTCGAGCCCGTCGCCGTTGGCAACCCCGATGCACTTTCTGCACCCGTTGGTACACCGAGCAGCCCGCCGGTAGCATTCGGCAGCGACACGGTAATGCCCGACCGCGTTCCGCACGCGAGTCCAGGCGTGCGAATGATTGCGCGTGAACTGGGCGTTGACCTGTTCAAGGTGACGGGCAGCGAGCGCAAGGGACGGATCAGTCGCGCCGACGTGCGTGCGTACGTGAAGCAGGCGCTGTCGACTTCGCCGGCAACGGCGGCACCTGGCGCTAGCGGCGCAGGGGTGAATTTGTTGCCGTGGCCGAAGGTGGATTTCGCGAAGTTCGGCGAGATCGAAACGCTACCGCTGTCACGCATCAAGAAAATTTCCGGCGCGAACCTGCATCGCAACTGGGTGATGATCCCGCACGTCACCCACAACGACGACGCCGATATCACCGAGATGGAGGCGTTCCGCAAGCAACTGGCGCAGGACAACAAGGACCTGAAAATCTCGCCGCTGGTGTTCCAGATCAAGGCGGTCGTCGCGGCGCTGAAGAAATTCCCGAACTTCAATGCCTCGCTGGATGCCAGTGGCGAAAACCTGGTGCTCAAGAAAT
>JBATAQ010000274.1:0-2933 GCA_049661925.1 Dokdonella sp. | reverse complement strand
TCCAGACATTGCCGGTCGTCACCCGCAGCGTGATCTGGCTGTACCACGTCGAGGGCTACACGCATGCCGAGATTGCCGAAATGACGGGCAACTCGATCAGCTTTTCCAAGTCGCAACTGGCGCGCGGCACACAACGACTGCGTGCCTTGCTCGAAGACACTACGGAGGCCGCCAATGGCTGACATCGATTCACGCTCTCTCGACGACGCTGGTCTCGGCGCGCGAATGCGCGGCCTGCCGTTGCACGAACCCGCACCGGATTTGTGGAACGAGATTGCCTCGCAGTTGCCTCCATCCGATGAAACCGCAACGCGGCATCGACGCTGGCATCGGGTCATCGCATTGGCTGTTGCCGCCGGCCTGGCAATCGCCGCATTGCTGCCGTGGTCGATGAAACAAACAACTGCGCCAATTCCCGTTCAATCGTCGGCACTGTCAGCGCAAGCGAGCGCTGACCTTGGCTGGTTGCGCACTCGTTCCGGCCAACTCGAACAATGGCTCGGCAACTTGCCAACAGCGCCGCACGGCAATGGAGGCGATCTGATGGCGACGGTTGAGGTGGAGGATTTGATTGCACTGGTTGATCTGCAACTGGACGCATCACGCAACGCCCGTGAAGCCTTGCCGCTATGGCGACAGCGCGTCGCCTTGCTGGAAACACTTTCCCTGTTGCGCAGTGCGCCTTACCGGGTCGTCGATACGGTGGACAAGCCCACCGAAAAGCCGCTGACCCTGCATCGTCTTTGATATCAAGCAAAGGAGAATCACAATGAAAAACCTCATGCTGTTGTTGCTGCTCGGATCGAATGCGCTGAGCGTGACTGCGCAGGCTGCAAAGCCAGCGACCGCATCGCCTGCCGAATCGAGCAGCGCAGAAGATGCCGCCGCGCGCGCCGAAATGGCCGACCTGCAAAAGCAGCTTGCCGCGCTTTCCAGTCGCATGGCCGAAGTGTCGATGAAGATGGCTGGGAACGGACCCAGAACCACGGCGCTTCGTTACCTCGCCTCGCCGAACAAGGCGATGGTCGGTTTGGTGCTTTCCGAATCGGAGCAGGGCGTGCTCGTCGGTGGAGTCTCTCCGGATGGCCCAGCGGCGCAAGCCGGAATGAAGAGCGGCGACATCATCATCCGCGTTCGTGATCGCAATATCGGATCCAGTGATCCGGCGAAAGCACTTCAGCAAGCCCGCGATGCGCTGGCCAATCTCGACGACGGCGACGACGTTGAAATTGGATACCGGCGTGATGGAAAGCTCGCGAAGGCGATGATCAAAGCGACACGTCAAGAGGCGGTCAACAGCTATCGCCTGCTCGCTGATGGGTCAGCCGTCGATATGGCAGCCACGGACCGCAGTATCGTTCCTATCGTCAACGGCAACGTCGCCGATTCCGCGCGAGCAGAGCCTGTTCGCGATGCTGGTCTGTCACGGGTCGAGCTCCGACGATCGATGAGCGGCATGCCTTGGTGGGGCATCAACCTGGCCGAACTCAATCCCGACCTTGGTCGCTACTTCGGCACTGACCAAGGCGTGTTGGTGCTCTCCACGGACGGCGATGCGTTGGCAGGCGTGAGGGCCGGCGACGTGATCCAGCAAGTCGACGGCGGCAAGGTGCGTCGACCCGAAGACGCCGTGCGCCGCCTGCGCGACCAACCTGCCGAAAGCGAAGTCGCCATGCAGCTTTTACGCGAGCGCAAGCCGGTGACATTGAAGATTCGAGTGCCGGACAACCAGTCGATGTTTGCAGTGATGCCGCCACCGCCGCCGCCCGTACCAGCCGCGCCCGGCACTCCTGCATCGCCACCGCCACCGCTTGCGCCACCCGCGCCTGTTGCGCCCGGTTATTCGGTATCGACCGCTATGGCGAATGCGAAGGCCGCCAGCGCGATCAACCCAGACACGCCCGCGACGATTGCCGCCGTTATCGCAAACCCTGATCTTCTGTCACGCGTGCTGCCGCCGCGCGCAGCAGCCAAAGGCGGCGCCGTCGGCTCGCCGGGTCTGTGGGGTGGACGGATTCGCTCGATCGAATCCAATGATTCCGGAACCTGTTACATCGTTGCCGCAACCACGCTCGACAAGGACGGCAAGCCGGTGCGCGGCGACTTTCGCGGCACTTTTTCTGCCTGCACGGTCGAGCCTCTCGACAAGACGCAATTCGTTGGCGGCCGTTATGCCACTTTCCTGGGAACGATCACAGGTCCGCGTCGAGACCGTCTGAGTGGTCCCTGGGCCACGATGACGGTGACCGATGCCGTCTCCTGGAGCCCAGTACCGCAGATCCTGCTTCCGCCACCGCCGCCGCCGACACCGTACCGCGGCTGATCAGCAGGCGGAACACTTCAAACCTCCTTCTGCACTGGGCTTCCGTGCGATCGACGCAAAGCCAGTGCGGATTCCACAACCGACCAGTCGGCATCTGCGCGATGTGCGTTCTCGCTGAGCGCACGTCGCCAGATGCGACCGCCCGGCATGCCCTGATACAGGCCAAGCATGTGCCGTGTGACGTGTTGCAACCGACCGCCGTTTGCGATGTGACGCTGGGTGTAGTCGCGCATGCCATGCACGACGGCATCGCGATCAGGCAGTTCACCGCCATTGAGCATCACGCCGACTTCGGCGATTCGGAACGGCTCGTGATAGGCGACCCGACCGAGCATCACGCCATCGACATGCTCAAGATGTGATCGGACGTCGGCCAGGCTGACGATGCCGCCGTTGATGACGATCGTGAGTTCGGGAAATTCGCGCTTGAGGCTGTGCACGCGCGAGTAGTTGAGCGGCGGCACATCACGGTTTTCCTTCGGCGACAAGCCCTGCAACCACGCCTTGCGCGCATGCACCATGAAGACCTCGCAGCCGGCATCGCGCACCGTTTCAACGAAGGCAAACAAGCCCGCATCCTCGTCCTGCTCATCGACGCCGATCCGACATT
>JBATAQ010000273.1:0-2198 GCA_049661925.1 Dokdonella sp. | reverse complement strand
GCGCCGACGCCAGGCAGGATCACCTTGTCGGCACGGCGAATCGTTTCGGCATCGCTGCTCAGCGGTGCATCCACGCCGAGGCGCTGCAAGGCGTAGCGTACCGAGCCGATATTGGTGCCGCCGGCATCGACCAGGACAACGTTCACTAGAGCGTGCCCTTGGTGCTCGGCAGTTCGCTGCCCTCGCGACGCAAGGCTTGACGCAGCGTGCGTGCGGTTGCCTTGAAGCAGGCTTCGACCATGTGATGCGCGTTTTCGCCGCGCACACTCAGGTGCAGGTTCGCACCAAGCGCATCGCATAGCGAGCGGAAGAAATGCGGCACCAGTTCGGTCGGCAAATCTCCGACGCGCTCGCGCGGGAACGTGCCTTCGAAGACCAGGCAAGGGCGGCCGGAAAGGTCGAGCAGGGCGGTCGCTTGTGTTTCATCCATGGGTAACGAGAAGCCATAGCGACCAATGCCGCGCTTGTCGCCGAGTGCCTGCTTGAGCGCCGCGCCCAGCGCGAGAGCACAGTCCTCGACGGTGTGGTGTTCGTCGATGTGGATGTCACCTTCGCAGCGAAGCTCCAGCGCAATGCCTGCGTGTTTGCCGATTTGTTCCAGCATGTGGTCGAAGAACGGCAGGCCGGTAGCGATTTGCGCATCGGCGGCGCAATCGAGATCGACGCGAACCGTGATTTTTGTTTCCTTCGTCTTGCGCGTGACCTCGGCGCGGCGTGGTGCGTCGAGCAGGTCGTGAGCAACTTCGCTCCAGGCGATGCCTTCCGGTCCGACTCGAACGCCGCGCACACCCATGTTGGCGGCGAACTGCAAGTCGGTAACGCGATCACCAACCATCGCTGACGAGCTGCGGCTCCAGTCATCGGCGGCAAGGTAGTGACGCATCATGCCGACGCCGGGTTTGCGCGTGTCGGCGTTGTCGGCGGGTACGGTGTGGTCGATCAGGATTTCGGTGAAGCGAATTGCTTGGGATTCGAGGACACGCAGCAACAATTGTTGTGGGCCATCGAACCGGGCGTGCGGGAAGCTGGAGGTACCCAGGCCATCCTGGTTGCTGACCATCACCAGCTCGTAACCTGCGGCGACAAAGCGTTGCAGTGCTGCGATGACGCCGGGCAGCAGGGCAAATTTCTCGTAGCTGTCGATCTGCTGGTCGGCAGGCTCCTCGATCAAGCAGCCGTCGCGGTCGATGAAAAGAATCTTGCGCATCAGATGTTCTCCCCGCTGCGGATGGTTTCGAGCAGGCGATCATTCTCGATCGCCGTGCCAATGGAAAAACGCAGGCATTGCGCGAGCTTTGGGTAGTGCGAGACATCGCGAACGACGACGCCAGCGTTGAGCAGGCGTCGATAAAGCGTGGCGGAATCGACGCAGCGCACGGTCAGGAAGTTTGCGCGTGAAGGCAGCACATCCGTGATGTCATCGTAATTTCGCAAAGCACTTGCAAGGCGCTCGCGTTCCGCGACAGTCGTCGCAATTCGCCGCTTCGCTTCGGCGAGGCCGTCGTCCGAAAGCGCAGCCAGCGCTGCTTCAACACAAGGTGCCGGCAGCGGATAGGGCGGCATGATCCTTCTCACCAGCGCGATCACTTCCGGATTTGCGATCAGGCAGCCCAATCGCAGCCCGGCCATTGCCCATGCTTTCGACAGCGTGCGCAGTACGGCGAGGTTTTCGTGCCGACCCAGCAGTGTGCTCGCGCTTGTCGCATTGGCGAATTCGATATAGGCCTCATCGACGACGACCATCGCGCGATCCGCCAGCTCACGAGCGATACGTTCGATGCGCTCCAGCGGCAAGGCATCGCCGGTTGGATTGTTTGGCGTACACAGGAAAACCAGCTTCACGCTGTCAGCGATTGTTGACAGCAGTGCTTCGACATCGACGTGAAAATCGTCATCGAGCGGAACCGTCAGGACTTCCGCATCCTGCACGCGAGCACAGACCGCATACATGCCGAAAGTCGGCGGACTGATAGCGACAGCGTCGCGGCCGGGTTCACAGAACGCCCGAACCAGCAGATCAATCGCCTCGTCGCTGCCGCGCCCAACCAGCAACTGCTCGGGTGACACTTTGTAGATGCCGGCGAGTCGCTCGACCAAGGCAGCGGGTTGCGGATCAGGATAGCGATTCCAATCGTGGTCATCGGCAGCGAACGGCGGCCACGGTGATTCGTTGGCGTTAAGCAACACGCCGCCGCGCG
>JBATAQ010000272.1:0-21901 GCA_049661925.1 Dokdonella sp. | reverse complement strand
CTGAAGAACAGCGCCTATGGCGACGCGACCGTTCGCCAGGTGATGGACATGACCACCGCCCTCGACTACTCCGAAGACTACGCCGACCCCAATGCCGACGTGAGGATCTACGCCAAGGCCGGCAGCCCGTTACCCAAGCCGGAAGGCTACAACGGCCCGCGCAGCTATTTCGAATTCCTTGAAACCGTCAAGAAGAAAGGCAGCCATGGCGAGGCATTCGGATACAAGACCGTCAACGCCGACACCTTGGGTTGGCTGATTGCGCGGAGCACCGGAAAATCCGTCGCCGAGAATTTGTCAGAGCGCATCTGGAGCCGCATCGGCACCCGACGCGAGGCGTTCTACACGGTCGATTCAATCGGCACGCCATTCGCTGGCGGCGGCTTCAACGCGACGCTGCGTGACATGGCCCGACTCGGCCAGTTGATGCTCGACGACGGCCAGGCCAACGGCGAGCAAATCGTGCCGCCGGCAGCGATCGCCAGCATTCGCAACGACGGCAACCCGAAGACATTCGCCAAGGCCGGCTACGACCTGCTCAAGGGTTGGAGCTATCGCGCCATGTGGTGGGTCAGCAACGACGACCACGGCGCCTATGCGGCACGCGGTGTGCACGGACAGACAGTCTGGATCGACCCGAAGGCGGATATGGTGATCGTGCGCTTTGCATCCAATCCGGTGGCTGCGAATGCGGCCAGCGACCCGACCTCCCTGCCCGCCTATCGCGCCATCGCTAACCACCTCATGAAAACCAACAAGTCACCGCTGCTCGGCCAGGAATGGGTCATTGAAGACATCGACGGTGAGGGCGTGGTCGACAACAGCCAAGCAACCCTGCAGTTCCTCGCCGATGGTCGAGTGACGGGCAACGCGACCTGCAACCGAGTACTCGGCAACTACACGAGCAAGGGCAATACGCTCAGCATTGAACCCGCCGCGACAACCAAGATGGCCTGTCCCGACGCGTTGATGAACCAGGAGCGCAAGCTGCTCGACCTGTTGCCGAAAATTCGTGGTTTTCAGATCGACGACACGGGCGCGTTGATTCTTACGACGCAAGATAAAAACTCGATCCTCGCGCGTAGATAAGCCGATTCGCGATTGATCGCTTCGAGCGCCGAACGCATTATTCGTGGGGTGGAATCTCCCGCGGAGGTTGACCAGATCCCCTGTATTGGATCGCCTCACCCACGAGTTCCCACCCTCGGTGATCGAGGGCATCAATTGCCTTTGTAGGGTGAGGCGTTCTACAACAGCGGGTCAACCTGCGTGGCAGATTCCAACGCCCGCCGCGCCGCCCCGCCGCCGTTTCGATCTTGGCTTGACGCTTCACCATCGGTGGAATCTCCTGCGGAGCTTCCACCCTACGAGTTCACCCTACGATTTCCCACCTACGGCCATCGAAGTCATCGGATGCCGTTGTAGGGTGGGACCGGCGGAGCCGATCCCACCGCAAGTTAGATCGTCGCCAAGGTCGAGCGAGACTACCTACAGCGGCCCCTGCCCGACCGCCCCCGCCGCGTTCGCCTTTGCACCGGTGCGATAAAGCATCCACGCCACCAGCGCAAGCACGGCCAAACCAACCCACTGGCTAAAGTGCAGTGACTGCGCCACCGCCAGCACGTCGGCGTGGCCGGACACGACGATTGGAATGGCAATCGCAATGCCCATCAGCGCTTCGCCTGTGATCAGACCGGCAGAGAACAGCGTGCCAGGGCGATGGATGCGGTCGCGTGCTTCGTGGTCATCGGATTTGACGCGATGACGACGTTCGACGAAGTGCGCGAGCAAGCCACCGAGGAAGATTGGCACCATCAATTCCAGCGGCAGGTAAATGCCGATCGCTGCGGCGAGTACCGGAACACGGAAGTTGGATTTGCGATGCTTGAGCCATTCGTCAAGCGCGATGATGGCCGCGCCGATGCCCGCACCAATCGCGATGATGGTCCAAGGCAGGTAGCCACCGAACATGCCTTTTGCAACGCTGGCCATCAACGTTGCCTGCGGTGCTGCCAACGCATTGGGATGTTCCAGCGTCGGCGCACCGATGCCGTAAGCCTTCATCAGCAGATTCAGGACTGGCGCCATGATCAATGCACACGAGAAAGCGCCGATGCCGAGCATCAACTGTTGCTTCCATGGTGTCGCGCCAACGATGTAACCCGCTTTCAAGTCTTGCAGGTTGTCGCCGCCGACCGCCGCCGCGCAGCAGACCACCGCGCCAATCATGATCGCGGCCACCGCTCCGATCTGGGAGTCGCGACCGAGCAGCAACATCAGCACCACCGAGGCAAAAAGAATGGTCGCGATGGTGATGCCCGAGACCGGATTATTCGACGAACCGACCAACCCTGCCAGGTAAGCCGACACCGACACGAACAGAAATCCGGTGACAATCATGATGATGGTCATCGGAATGCTGACGCCCCAGTTCTGGACGATGGCTTGATAGAGAAATGCCAGCGGAACAACAAAGACGACCAGTGCTACCAGCATCCACTTCATCGGCAAGTCGCGCTCGGTTTCCTCGATCACGCCGCCCGAGCCCTTTCGTGCCGCAGCGATGCCGCTGCTGATGCCTGAGACCAGTGATTTGCGCAACGAGAACAAGGTCCAGACGCCGCCGATCAACATTGCACCGACGCCTAGGTAGCGAATTTTTGTGGACCAGATCGCGCCCGCTGCGTCAGCGGCGCTGGCGCCTGCAATCTGCGCGGCCAGGGCCGGATCGCTGTTGAGGAAAAATGCGTGATAGAGCGGGATCGCGATGTGCCAGGACAGGATGCTGCCCGACACCACCACGATGCCGATGTTAAGTCCGACGATGTAGCCCACACCAAGCAACGCCGGCGACAGGTTGGTCCCCATGTAGGCGAGATACTTGCCGATAAAGCCTGAGCCAATAGCGTTGTCGGGAATCATCCGCAGGCCACTTTCGGCCGCGAGTTTCACGAACGCGCCGACTGCTGCAGAGATGCCAAGAATCTTCAGACCGGGACCGGGGTTCTCGCCAGCCTTGAGCACTTCTGCCGCCGCCTTGCCTTCGGGAAACGGCAAGGGTTCTTCGACGATCATCGTGCGCCGCAGCGGCACCGAAAACAGCACGCCGAGCAAGCCACCGAGACCGGCAATCGCCAGCACCCACCAGTATTTGAAGTCCGGCCAGTAACCCATGATGACCAGCGCCGGCAGTGTGAAAATCACGCCCGCTGCAATGGATGATCCAGCCGACGCGCCGGTCTGCACGATGTTGTTTTCAAGGATGGTGCCGCCGCCTAGCAAACGCAGCACGCCCATCGACACCACCGCTGCCGGAATCGCGGTTGCAATGGTCAAGCCGGCGAACAAGCCGAGATAGGCGTTCGCAGCTGACAGGATCATCGCGAGGATGATCGCGAGGATCACGGCACGAAGGGTGAGCTGCGGAACTGCGGTCGAATTCATGCCGGGCCGTCACTTTGCGATGGGGACCTGCGAACGCTACCGCAAAGTGGCACTCAAAGGTTAGTGCCACCTGATGCGTATCTCGATGTAGAGTTCATGGGTCCGGAAATTCCGCATCTTTACCAAAAGTCGAGGCACCAACTGGTATCCAAAGCTGGACGATGGACAGCTTCCGAAAATCCGTTCGAGTCGTAGCGATGTTGGGGTCCTGGTCGCCCCCCGCTCACGGGAACATCAGAGTTCTGCTGAATCAATCTGTGGGTGTGCGACCACTTGACATTGGGTCGCGGGGACGGGCGCATGATTGGTGTTGCTACCAACTTGGAATGTTCAATCCCGGACAGTCGCTGCCCGCAGGCGAACAGTGGTTGGCCTGATACTCGCACAAGTGGTTGATTTTCCGACGCGCCACTGGTGGCACGGCGATTGCTGCAAATGAGGTAGCGCGAGCGCGACGATTTCGCCCCACCGGCAATCACGGGAGCAGAACATGGGACTTGGCATCTGGATGGGCGAGCTGGTTCATGCGGCACGACGGCTGAAAAGCGCGCCCGGCTTTACCATCACGATTGTCGGCATGCTCGGCCTCGCCATCGGTGCGATGGCGGCGTTGTTCTGTGTGGTCAATACCGTGTTGTTGAAGCCGCTGCCCTTCTCGAATACCGACCGCCTGGTCTACATCGCCGCGACCGCACCGGGTTCGGAGATGCCGCCGGAATTTCAGGTTGCACCCGAGTTCTACCTGCAATACAGCGAGCAATCCAAGTTGCTTGAGGACGTCGCCATCTACTGGGGCGGAACCTCGACGCTGCGGGCGAATGATCGTGTTGAACGGATCCGCATGGGCTTTCCGACCAATTCGTTGTATTCGACCTTGGGCGTACAACCCATCCTCGGTCGCTTGCCGGTAGCAGAGGACGAATACGGTGTCGCCCTGCTGAGTTACGCGCTGTGGACGTCGTGGTTCGGTCGCGACCCGTCGGTGATCGGGCGTGTCATCGAAGCCTCGGGAAAGAAGCGAACGGTGGTCGGTGTGATGGGGCCGGAATTCCATTTTCCGAACGACGACACAATGCTGTGGCTCCCTGCCACGGTATATCCAAAGGACATCACCCATCCCGGCGAGTTTGACGGCAGTATGGTTGCGCGCTTGGTGCCCGGGGCAACCATTGATGGCGTCGAGAAGGAACTGACCACGCTGGCTGGCAGACTGCCGGAACGTTTTGGCGGATCGCCCAGCTACGCGCGGATCATCGAGCAGCACCATGCGGTGGTCCGAGGGCTCGCAAATGAAATGCTCGGCAGCGCCGCCCGTTCCTTGTGGACCCTGTTTGCGGCTGCGACCATCGTTCTGCTGATTGCCTGCGCGAACGTGACCAACTTGTTGCTGGTCCGTGTCGATGGTCGTCATCGCGAAATGGCGATGCGGCGTGCGCTGGGTGCCACGCGTGGCGAGCTGGTGCGTACCCAGGCGGCAGAGCTTTTCGTTGTGGCGATGTCGGCGGGAATCGTCGCGATCGTGCTTGCTGCTATCGCCTTGCCCGGATTCCTGCGTGCCGTGCCTGACGGCATTCCACGGCTTGAGCAAGTCGGGCTCGACACGACAACCCTGATGTTCACGCTTGCAGTCGCGATCGTGTCGGCGTTGCTGTGCGGAATCATCCCCGCATTGCGCGGTTCCGCACCCAATCTCGCACGCCTGCGTGAAGGGGGACGCGGCATGACGCGCCAGCGCCACTGGTTGCGCGATGGCTTGGTCGTCGCGCAGACCGCATTGGCGCTGGTGCTGCTGATTGGATCAGGCTTGCTGGTTCGCAGCGCGTATGCGCTGTGGCACACCGATCCCGGCTACAACACGGCGGACGTCTTCACCTTTCAGTTCGCACCAGATCGGCCGCAATTGAACGACGCCAATTCGTACGCTCGTTTCGATCTCGCATTCCTTGATCGCCTCGCCGTCCTGCCCGGAGTGCAGTCAGTGGGTTTGATTGAAAACGTGCCCTTGAATGAAGCCACCGCCAGCATGCGCATTCGCACGGAGTCATCGAACGCCAACAGCGGTGACGGCGTTCTGCTCAGCTACAACTTCACGGCCGGAGACTATTTCAGATCGATGCAGATTGCCTTTCTTGCAGGTCGCCCATTCACAGCGGACGACCATGGCAACGCGCGCGGCAATGTCATTGTCAGCCGCAGCGCCGCCGAGCGACTATGGCCGGGACAGGATGCCATCGGAAAGCGCATGCAGCGCGAAGGCCAATCCGCATGGGAGACCGTGGTCGGCGTCGTTGACGACGTGATGCAGGATGGCTTCCGCGACGCGCCAAAACCCACCGTCTACTTTCCGCTAGCCGACACCACGGCTGATGGTGGTCGCACGATTTCATCGCCGGCCTATGTGGTCAAGACAACGCGAGCGGAAACCATTGCACCTGAAGTGCGTGCGCTGGTCCGCGAGGTTGCACCGGAAGCACCGATGTATCGCGTCTTCACCCTGGCCGGACTGGCGAAGGATTCGATGGCAGAACTTTCGTTTACCTTGCTCACGCTTGGCATCACCGCAGCGTTGTCGCTGTTGCTTGGCGCGATTGGCTTGTATGGCGTGCTGTCCTACATCGTCGGCGAACGTACTCGCGAGATCGGCGTACGCATGGCTCTCGGCGCGAAGGCTGCACAAGTGCGTCGCATGGTTGTCGCGCACGGCGCACGCGTGGTCGGCATCGGAGTCGCGCTCGGCATCGTCGTTGCACTGATGGTCACGCGAAGTCTTGGTAGCCTGCTGTTCGGTGTTCAACCCGTCGATGTCACGACGTTCGTCCTGATGTCGCTGACCATGATCGGCGTCGGCCTGCTCGCCAGTTACCTGCCTGCCCGCCACGCATCGGATCTGGATCCGGTGGAAGCGCTGCGCAAGGAGTAGCTGAAAGCGCATGTCACGACGACTCTGGCGAATCAATGAAGCCGGTGCGCCACGAGTCCTGGTGACTGAGTCCGTTCCACGCCGACGCCGGCACGGTTGCGTCGCGATAACGCCACGGCGCTGCCCATTGATCGACTCGAGCCGTGCCGAATTTCGTCTTGTACCGTGACCACCAGGTCGAGTGGTCGCTGAAAAACGATGATCGACGAACAGCCGCTGCTGGACATGTCCGCCAAGGTCTTGCAGGTGGCGCAATGTCATCGCCTGGGGCTGCTGCGACAACATCGCGGCGGCATCACGCAGCGTTTCCGATGCCTGCAATTGCTTCGGCATACATCACCTTGGCGCGGCGTTCACGTTCGGCGCATCGAACTGGACAGCCCGCCGGACGTAGCCGGTTGCAACTCGACGACGATTGCACCGTCCGCGCTGGCCGATCGGGTCGCTCGGTCGAAATACTCCGCCGCCGGACCGGTTGGCCCGTACTGCTGGATGCCTGTGACGAAATCGCCAACGTTGATAGCTTCGGGATCCTGCGCCAAAACTCTAGTGCCCGGCAATGTGCACGCCATCGAATGACAAACGGCCCACAAACTTTTCACCAGCGCCAATCTCCCGGCGATGCCCAACCAACAACGTGGCGATCAAGGTTTGAACCGTTCACACCCTGGGAATGCGTTCGATTGGCACCTATCCAACACTGCTGGTGCTGTCCTGATGGTGCAAGCGCCTTGTCGAGCGCCGTGGCGCGGTCGAGCACTGGATTCAAAGTGACGGCGCTTGCTGCACTTCGATGCGAGAAAGCCGCCGCTCAAGCCGCCAGACGGGTCACCTTGATCACGCGCGAGTCATCGGCAAAGTCGAGCAGCATGCGGCGAACGCGATCCTGCCAGATGCGGGCGAAATCCTGCTTCTGCGCTTCGCTGGCGGAATTCTGCAGGATGGCCATGAGCAGTGGTCGCATCTGCGGATCACCGGGTACCGGCTCGGTATCCAGTTCCACCGCCACGCTCTCTCCGGTGTCCCTGCGACGAAACCTGATCGCATCGGCTTCAGGGCGTCCAGCAAAGCTCAACAGGCCATTGCGTGCATAACGCCCGGCTAGCCCGTGGAAACCATTCTCGGCGGCTGCACCGGTCAGCAAGGTCATGATCTGGGCGGCCACGCCAGTCGTTCCATGGTCTGCGGGAGCTGGCATCGCCACTTCGATCATGCCGCGTTCGGCTCGTCCATCCGTATATAGCGCCAGCAGCGCGGCTCGCGCACTCAGGAAAGCGCCGGCAACAGTTGGACAGGAATGTCCTGCCAAACGCACAACATCGGCGTAGCGATAGTCGAGCAATCCGCCATCGGCTGCACCAAGCAATTGCGCCAGCGGATCAAAGGTCTGCACGACGGGTGCCTTCGAATAAAACTCTGGAAGATTCATGGACGTTCTCCATTGAAGAAATTACAGACGCGTCAGCAGCCAAACCGAAGTGATGCCAATTCCATCTACCGGAACGCGCAACGCCAGACGGTCGGCTAACCGAAGACGAAGCTGAAGTCGCCCGAACGGCCGCTGTAGTGCTCCGACAGGTACTTCTCACCCTCGTCACAGAAAATCGTGACCACCGTCTTCAGATCCGGATATAGCTTGCGTACCTGCTGCGCGGCGAGCAGATGCGCACCGGAACTTGGCCCACAAAGCAAACCAAACTGGCGGGCCAGGCGCTTCATTTCGGCAACCGCTGCAACACTGGACACGCTGGTGATTTCGTCAACCAGCGCCGCGTTGCGCTGGAAGATGCCGGGCACGAAGCCATCTGAAATACCCTCGATGGCATGACCGGCAATCTCGCCGCAAAGAATGGTCTGCGATTCGGTCGGCTCCATGGCGAACAGGCGAACCGCTGGATTCACTTCGCGGAATGCCTGGCCGACGCCAACCAGCGTGCCGCCGGTCCCGACGCCGAGAACCAGTGCATCGGGCAAGCGTCCGGGAGGAAGCTGGGCCAGGATTTCTGGTCCGAGAACGACTCGGTTTTCCTCGATATTGCTTTCCGATTCGAACTGGCTCGGACAGAAGTAGCCGGGCTGCTCACCAATCTCGCGTGCTCGTTGCAAAGCCTGGTCGACGTGGAAATCGCCGCAGAACAGCACTTCGGCACCGAACGCGCGCGAAATCGCGACACGTTCACTGGACAAGCCTTCGGGCATCACTACCAGCATGCGATAGCCTTTGACCGCAGCAACCATCGCCAAGGCATTGCCGGTATTGCCGCTGGTCGCTTCCACGATCGTGTCGCCCGGTCGCAGCAGCCCATGTTGCTCGGCACGCTCGATCATGTAGTGCGCGATGCGGGCCTTGATCGAACCGGAGGGATTGAGGAACTCGAGCTTGACGAAGATGCCTTCAATGTCGAGCAAGGGTGTATCGCCAATGGCGTCGAGAATGTTGGCAGATACGCCCGCATAGCGGATCGGACGCCCAGCGCACGTTGCCATCGCAGCTGATGCGTCGGCTGGCGGAGTGACGTGGCCCGTAGTCATGGCGAGTCAGTCCTCGACCCGAACGACCGCGTTAACCTCACCCTCGGCTGATAGCGAGTTGGAGATCAGACAGGTCTTCTTTGCCTTGTGCAATACCTTCTGCGCGGCCTCGGTATCGGTGCCGGAGGGAACATGCAGATCGACGTTCAACGTGTAGTGAGTGAAGCGGGTGACACCGTCGACGCGATCAAGCGTTGCATCCACGCTGCAGCGGACGTGTGTCCACGTGAGTCCACCAGCGCGGGCGATGGCACGGAAGCTGAGCAGGAAGCAATCCGCGATCGCACCGACCAGCAAGGTTTCCGGTGACCACGCATCGCCCGGTCCGCCGAACTCGGCAGGTGGCCAACTCTCCAGCGCTTCAAGGCCCGCCGATGTCAACGTGACTGCGCCTTCATGTGCCGTGGTTCCTTCAACACGGTAGATGTGCGGAAATGCTTGCATGGAGCTGCTCCTTATATTTGATTCTTCTACGCTATCCCCTGTGGCAACGACCCTCGCTGATCCAGATCAAGCGCCGCTGTGAAGCGTTTCGTGCAGGTTTAGAATCCGTGTCGGCCAACCAATCGGAAATCAGTGAAATCGATGATGCAGACTGATCTGAGCGATCTGCGCGAGCAGGCGGAAAATGCATCACGACAGGCGCATGCGCCCTATTCCGGTCTGTCCGTCGGTGCCGCCCTGCGTTCGGCGAGTGGCCAGATCCATCGCGGCTGCAATGTGGAGAACGCTGCCTTTCCACTTGGCAGCTGTGCCGAGCGCGGTGCCATCGCTGCCGCCGTGCTTGCCGAAGGCCCGGCGTTCGGCCTGGTCGAAATCGCCGTGATTGCAAAGACGGCCGACGGCACGGTGCACGCGGTTTCACCGTGCGGGGCTTGCCGTCAGTTGATCGCCGAGTCTGGTCCGACCGCCCGGGTCGGTTTCTATTCGGCAAACAGCGAGTGGATCATCGCCTCGACTGCGCAGCTACTGCCCTACGCTTTTGTCATGCCCGAGGGCTGAGTAACGGCCTTATGTATCAGCCGGTTGTCCAGCACCCATTCCATCGTCTGCCGCTGTTGGGCACGTCCAATGGCAAAAACAGCCTGAACCTCGCTCCACCCACTCGCTTTCACATACTGTTTGAAGGCAGGTCAGTGTTGTCGAATCTTGCATTCGACAGCCCCACAAGTCTGCTCAGCGCTCCATGAACCATGGCCACGGGCAGACAAAGGATGCCTGCTATCAGCATTCCCAATTCGTAGGACAGCGAGCTGTCTTTGAACGGTCTTCCCTTGCGCCTTGATTGAAAGGCACTGAAAGAAATTCCATACATATTTCCTGCAAGCAGGATCTGGGCAACAGAGAGAATGACTCTCGCCTTCTTGCCGCCATATTCGGCGACCAGAGCATCATAGGCATCCTTCCTCGGGCACCCTCTTGAAACGGAAAAGTGCTGGGCGAACAAGATGCCTTGGCTTCTTCAGGCTTGATGAAACGACCATCTCCACTCAAGAAGCTGCTGATTTCCTCATTGCTCATGCCCTGCCGCAAGGCCATGACAGCACCTGATTCCCCACGAGTCGCATCCGATGATACGGGACGGGTAGACGCTACAACCTCCTGATGAGACGGAGGAAGTGTCGTGCCGAAGAACCAAGTCCAATTGACCAGCCTACGGCTGTTGAACAGCGCCTCAGCCGGGTATGAGCTTGATGAGTTTTCTTGACCGCTACGGTAGCGAGCAGCAGTGCTGCGAGGCGCTGGTGAAGGCACGCTGGCCTAAGGGGTTTCGTTGTCCCGATTGCGACGATCCCAGTCACTGCTACCTCAAAGGGCGCGGCGTCTACCAGTGCAACCGCTGCAAGCGGCAGGTGTCGCTGACGAGCGGTACCCTGTTCGCCGAGACCAAGCTGCCGTTGCGCACGTGGTTCCTGGCCATCTATCTGCTGACCCAGCACAAGAACGGCATCTCCGCGTTGGCGTTGCGCCGGCAGTTGGGCGTGTCCTACAACATGGCGTGGCTGCTCAAGCACAAGCTGATGCAGGCGATGGTCGAGCGCGACAGCAACTTCACGCTCGGCGGCATTGTGCAGATGGACGACGCGTACTGGGACGGTGAACGTCACGGCCGTGGTACCGGTCGCGGCACTGCGGGTAAGGCACCGTTTGTGACGGCAGTGCAATGCACGGCCCAAGGGCACCCCATCGCCATGCGGATGGATGTGGTGGAGGGGTTCCGCAAACAGGTGCTGAGCGCCTGGGCGAAGCGCCATCTGGTACCCGGTACCGCCGTGGTGTCTGACGGACTGAACTGCCTTCCTGGTGTTGCCGATGCCGATTGCATGCATACGCCCATCGTGACCGGCGGCGGCGTGCCCGATCTGGGGCACCCGATCTTTTGGTGGGTCAACACCGTATTGGGTAACGTCAAGAATGCTCTTCATGGCACCTACCATGCGCTGCGCCTGAAGTACCTGCAGCGCTATCTGTCTGAATTTTTCTACCGCTTCAATCGTCGCTTCGATCTGGACGCCCTGGTGCCGCGCCTTATCGTCGCGGCAGCGCGCACGCCACCGCTCAGCTATCGTCTCGCAACCTTGGATGTGTAACGTGGGGAATCAGGAGCACTCTTGAGCACCAACGCCTGTGTGGGCCGCCACGCAGCCGACAGCAATAGAGAACGGAAATCAACCAGATCGACTGGTCTGACGGCTTCCGCTATCCTTGAGGGAGTACAGCAAGAGGTGCCGAACATGACCGATTCATGGCTGCCATCCCTGATCACCGCAACGCCGCAAGCAGGCTTTGAATTGGCCATCACGCTTGGTCGTCGCGGTGTGAAATACACCCAGCCAGACATGGCAACGATGCAGAAATTGCGACCGGAGTACGCGCAGTCTGCGGATGGATTGACCGCTGCCTCGCAAGTCATCGCCATCAATTTTCAAACCGTGGCTGCCGCCAACAACTACTGGCGGGATTGATTCGCGGCAACTGCCGACTGGCTTTCGCCGTGTCGGGCTAATTCGGCAAATTCGCGATGCGTAATCGGGTATTCCTGTACATCACCCAGGGAGAAAAGCTCCTCGTTCTTGACTACCTGGATCACTCGTATCTTCAACCGCAGGTTCCAGGGGGAACCATCGAGCCGGGTGAATCGCCAGAAGAAGCCGCATTGCGCGAGGCCCGCGAGGAAACCGGCATGGTCGGGTTGAAAGTGGTTTCGCTGCTGGGTGCGTCCGACCAGGACCTGCGAGCCATCGGGCGGGATGAAACCATCAAGGCGTGGTTTTTCCACCTTGTTGCGGAGGATTCAACACCTGCCCGATGGAGACACACGGAACACGAACCGCACGAGGGGTCAGCTCCCGTACCGTTTGAATTGTATTGGGTGCCAATGGATGCAGTACCCACGCTCGGTGGTCTGGACAATGAGATGTTGCCGAAGTTGGCGCAATCGGTCGCCAATCACAACCGACGCGCCATCTGAGCCGCACGAAGTACGGATGCCTTCTCTGCCGATGGCTCGCCGCAAGCAACAGTGCTGGGTGCGTGACCAGGGCCCGCGCCACGGCAACGAGTTGCTGCTGGCCACGGGACCACTGGTCGAGTTTGCGTTCCGCGAAATCGGCGATGCCTACGCCCGCAAGCAGACTATTGCCGACCGCGAGACGGCAAACACCCACGCAACGTGCCAGTTTTCAAGAAACTGGCGCGCCATCGTCAGGCCGATGCTGCTGCTGGCTCCGGCTACCAGAACCTTGGCGCGACCTTGCAGGCCTGCGACAGGACAGGCGTCAACGTCGAAGCCCATGACGGCACGTTAGCGACAGCCACGGCGCATGGCATCTCTCACGCGCGTGGCCAGTCGGCGGCGTCCAGCGTATCGCGGTAGGCATGGAAGCTGGCGTAGGCCAGCCACGGCATGACCAGTCCCAGCCCGATGAAGGCGGTGGCGAAGCCGATAGCAGTCAACACGGCGATCAGAATCGCCCACAGGGCCATGACGCCCTTGTTGCGCAACACACAGTTCACGCTCGAAACGCAAGCGGTCACCATGTCCACCTCGCGGTCAGCGATCAGTGGCAGCGATACGACCGTCACCGCGAACGTCAACGCCGCAAACACGCTGCCGACCAGCGAGCCGATGAACAGGTATTCAGCCAGTGCAACCGGGTCGCTGTGACCCATCGGCACGAACACGGTGAGCATCATCCCGGCGCGCGACCACAGCAGCATCACGACCAGTTGGATCAACGCGAAAATGCCGGCCTGGCCCATCACCCGTCGTGCCAATTGCAACGATGTGTGCAGCCGCGGGATTTCTCCGTCCAACAGGCAGCGACTGACGGCATACATCGCGATGCCCAGCAATGGTGCGACGAACACGAATCCTGACAGCAACATTGCCAACAACGCAAAGCGACCCAACTGCCACGCCACCCAGGAGATCAACAGGCTGACCAATACGGTGACAACACCAAACAGTGCACTCAACGCTGGCGCGCGACGCAAGTCACGCCAACCGAGTGCCAACCAGCGCCAAGGCGCGCGCGTATCCAGTTGCCGACACGCCACCACGAATGGCGCTTCACCAGGCTGTTGTTCCATACCACTCCTGCATGCACCACGGCAAGACAGTGCCCAGCATAGATGAAGACAACAAACATTTTCCCGGAAAACAAACTCCCTGTCTGCAACCCAAGTGTAGATGCGACAGCTTCGCGGGTTTACGGCAACAGCGCGGTCCACTCGGGCGTGGCGAACTTGTCTCGCGCGAGCGATTGCGCGCGCGCCAGCTCATCCGCGTGCAAAGTGCCTGCTGCAAGTCCGCCGTGAAGGTAGCGGAAGGTTTCGATCATTCGCTCGATCACTGCACTGCGTGACAGTCCAGTCTGGCTGCGCAGCGGATCAACGCGCTTTTGCGCGCTGGTAGTGCCTTTGTCCGACAGCTTCTCGCGGCCCACGCGCAGCACCTCAAGCATCCGCACCGCATCGATGTCGTAGGCCATGGTGACGTGATGCAAAACCGCGTTGCCGCGCCTGGCCTGTGCTGCCCCGGCAATCTTCCCGGCACTTGACGTGATGTCGTTCAAGGGCTGGTACCACGCCTTGATTCCCAATGTGGCCAGCGCCGCGATCACCCACTGGTCCATGAAGGCATAAGCCTGCTCGAACGACATGCCTTCCACCAACGTGACCGGTGCAACGATGGAGTACGTAATGGTATTGCCCGGCTCGATGAACATCGCACCACCACCGCTGATCCGGCGTACCACTTCGATGCCATGACGGCGTGCAGCCTCGGCGTCGACTTCGTTGCGTAGTGACTGGAAGCGGCCCATCACGACTGCGGGCCCGGCCCATTCCCACACCCGCAAGGTCGGTGGACTTCGCCCGGTCGAAACGTCGTCAAGCATGATGTCGTCCAGCGCCATGTGCAGGGCCGGCGACTGCGGCGCGTCATGGATCAGACGCCAGTCGTGTTCACGCCAACGAAGGTCGCTCAAGCGACACCTCCGAGATCGCGTTCACCGTTCGCAGAGTCAATCGCGCGACGCACGGCAACGGCAACGCCTTCCGGCGTGATGCCGAATAGCTGCGGCGTCGGCCCCAGCGCTCCGCGAACAATTGCGGCCAACGCCTGCTGATCTGATTCGGCAGGCAAGCCTTCCAGTGCCCGGTCAATGCTGTCGAGCGCGCTGGGCGGTTCGAGGAAGAAGTCGCCACTCACCTGCATGTTCGCCAGCCGACCGTCGATGATGGCGAAATCCACTACCACCAACTTGCCGCCCGGAACCTTGTATTCGCCGTGCATGCTGTCACCCGCTTTCAAGTGCCTGCCAGTCTAAACGTCGCGGGCGATAGAGCAGAAGCAGCGCGCTAGAACACGACCAGCGAGGAACGACCGTTGTGACCATTCGAGAACGACGGGCGGCGATGGACTCGTTGCTGCCGCGTACGCGTCAAGAAGTCGTGTCAGGAACAGCCACCGCAGCAGGTGCTTCCACCACTGATGTGTACTTCCTTGTCCAGCGGCGTGGCCGAGCAGCCTAGTTCGTCCAGCACGCCCTGCACCTGCTCGGCAGTCGCGCTCGAGATCACTTCAAGGCGATCATGGGCGGAGTCAACAGTGATGCGTGCTGCAGGATCGAAGGGTTGCATTGCAGCAGCCAGCTTGGCGGCATCGACATGGCAGGAAGTCATTTGGAATTGCATTGCATTTTTCTCCTTGGAAGACTGGTTCAGAGCGGTTCCGACAGAATGCACGGTGACGACGACATGACCCTTGATCTGGATCAAATGATTGTCATTCTCATTAACAACAACGCCGCGGATGGCTCAAAATGATGAATAGTCTCAAACGGCAGCGAACGGTCCATGCCTCCATCGGGTGCAAAGTGAGAAGCGATTGCGCACGCTCTGGCGAGAGACCGCCGACAATTCAGCAAACCAAGAGTCCGTGCACCACGGCAAGAAAGGAGCGAACAGATGGGCGACTCGATCCCCATTGAACTGAACCCTTCAACCAGCATCGAGATCGACGCTGCGATTGTCGCCGACGGCCTCGGCCTGGAAGTCGCCGGCTTTCGCAAGCTGATGCAGCAAGGAAAGGTTTCCGTGTTGTGCGAACGAGGTGTGGGCCATGACAAGGGCCACTACCGCGCCAGCTTCTACCACGAAGGGAAACGCGTGCGACTGGTCGTCGACGGCAACGGCTACCCGGTCGAACAAACGTGACGTTGATTCACGGGTTCGCCCTCACCAAGTCATGACCCGCCCTGCCCTGGCAGGATTGCATTCAACGAAGCGGAGATGACACGGGTTGATCGGAATAGCCCGGACCTATCAAAACCATAGTTTCAATTGCCTTTACATCTTCAACAATGTGGTCGATGGTCACGCTTCAGGCTCCCGTCGAACCTGCCCACAACAAGGAGCATTCCATGAGCGACAAGCCAATGAAACACACGACCAATGATGCCGGCGCCGCAGTCCCCAGCGACGAGCATTCGCTGACGATTGGTGCCGACGGCCCCATCGTTCTTCACGATCACTATCTGATCGAGCAGATGGCGAACTTCAACCGCGAGCGCATTCCAGAGCGCCAGCCACACGCCAAAGGTTCCGGCGCGTTTGGACGGTTTGAAGTGACCCACGATGTCAGCCAGTACACCCGTGCCGCCTTGTTCCAGCCTGGCACCAGAACCGACATGCTGGCGCGTTTTTCCAGTGTAGCTGGCGAGCGCGGCAGCCCGGATACCTGGCGCGACCCGCGCGGCTTTTCGCTGAAGTTCTACACCAGCGACGGCAACTACGACATGGTCGGCAACAACACGCCGGTGTTCTTCATGCGTGACCCGTTGAAGTTCCAGCACTTCATCCGCAGCCAGAAACGCCGTGCCGACAGCGGCCTGCGCGACCACGACATGCAGTGGGATTTCTGGAGCTTGTCGCCCGAATCGGCGCATCAGGTCACCTGGCTGATGGGCGACCGCGGCATTCCGAAGAACTTCCGACACATGGATGGTTTTTCCAGCCACACCTACATGTGGGTCAATGCAAAGGGCGAGAAGTTCTGGGTCAAGTACCACTTTCTGACCGACCAGGGCAACGAATTCCTGACCCAGGCGGAAGCCGACCACCTTGCGGGCGCTGATGCCGATCACTATCGCCGCGACCTGTTTGAATCCATCAAGAAAGGCGACCATCCAAGCTGGACCCTGCACATGCAGGTGATGACGTTCGAGGATGCGAAAACCTATCGTTTCAACCCGTTCGACCTGACCAAGGTATGGCCGCACAAGGACTACCCGCTGATCGAAGTCGGCAAGATGACGCTGGACCGAAACCCAACCGACTTCCACACCGAGATCGAACAAGCCGCGTTTGAGCCGAATAACCTGGTTCCCGGTATTGGCCTGAGCCCCGACAAGATGCTGCTCGGTCGTGGCTTCGCCTATGCCGACGCGCATCGCCACCGATTGGGCGTCAACTACAAGCAGATTCCCGTCAACAAACCCCGGTGCGAAGTAAACAGCTACAGCAAGGATGGCGCCGGTCGAACCGAGAATGTTTCCGACCCGGTGTACGCACCGAACTCCTACGGTGGACCCAAAGCTGACCCGGCTCGCACCGACGATGCGGGCCTGTGGCATGCCGACGGCGACATGGTGCGCAAGGCCTACACCTTGCGCAAGGATGACGACGACTTCGGCCAGGCCGGCACCCTGGTGCGCGACGTGCTGGACGACGCCGCGCGCGAACGACTCGTCAGCAACATCGTCGGCCATCTCAAGGGCGGCGTCTCCGCACCCGTGCTCAATCGCGCCCTGGAATACTGGCGCAATGTCGACAAGAACCTCGGCGACCGCATTGCCGAAGGCGTGAAGAAATAGAGGTCGGCTGGCAAACTGGCGGACACGTTCCGGCCAAAACAAAACCCGGGCTTCAACCCGGGCTTTGTTTCACTCGGCATCAGGTTGAGGTACGTCGTCAACGTTGACCGCTTGCTCTTTCTCTTTTCGGCGAGCGCGCTCTTCGTCGTCCGCATCTGCGTCCAATCCACGCTGATCCGGTGCACTGCGCGAGTTGAATTGCAGGGCTGTCAACAACGGGAAATGATCCGATCCAATTGAAGGTAGCCGACGGATTTCCTTCAGCGTGAACTGCTCACTGTGGAACAGGTGGTCCAGCGGCCAGCGCATGAACCACCAGTCGGCGTGGAAGGTATTGAACATGCCGCGACCGACGCGTGGATCGAGCAGTCCGCTGAGCTTGCGAAACAGCCTGGTTGTCGACGACCAGGCGACATCATTCAAATCGCCACAGACGATGGTGGGCTCGTCGTTCTGCGCAACCTGTTTGGCCACGATGACCAGTTCGGCATCGCGTTCGGATGACTCGTCATTGAACTCGGGATTGGGTGGCGTCGGATGCAGAAAATGCGCGCTTAGCTTGCGGCCGGAACGCAGCGTGATAGACGTGTGGATCGACGGTATCTTGTCTTCAATCAGGTACTCAATGCGGCTGTCGCTCAGCGGTAGTCGCGAATACACGTGCATGCCGAAAAGGTTTTCCAGCGGGCATTTGACTGTGTACGGGTAGTCGGACTCGAGGTCATCCAACTGTCCCTGCCACCATGCGTTGGATTCGAGCGTTACCAGGATATCCGGGGACTCCGCCCGAACCATATCGAGCAGCTTGTCTGACTGGCGATTGGAGCCCAGCACGTTCGAAGTAAGGACGCGAATTGCGTTGTCCGTGTCATCGACTGATGTCGCGTCCTTCACCTCGACTGACACCAATGGTGTGAACGGAACAATCCACCACGTCTGCCACGCCAAGCATGCGCCGCCGATCGCGTACAACAACAACGTGCCGGTCGAGCGGCTGTCGAGCAATGCAATCTCAGTGACTAACAGCACCAGCGCGAATATCGCCAGTTGCAGTCGCGGGAAGTCCAACATGCGAATCCACCAGACTTCGGATCGCGACAACGGCAATGCCGTCATCACGGTGAGCACTAGCGTTGCGACAAGGCAGGCGGTAAACATTGCTGTCTAGCCTACTCGCAACAGGCCATGCCTACATCCATTGGTGGCGAGTTGGAACGAAGAACGGCTTGCAATCGAACGCCCATCACTTTCGCATCTCACCGTCACGGACGTACCGGCAATGAACCCACCGCTCAACGATAAACTGCTCGCCCGCTATCCGCTGATCTTCGCGGAACATTTCTCGCCCGGCTCAGCGATGTCGCGCGGCGTGGAATGCGGAGACGGATGGTTCGACCTGATCGACGCCCTGTGCGCGCTGCTTCAACGCCAGACCGACTATGGAAACCAACCGCAGGCAATCGCCGCGCAAGTCAAGGAAAAGCTGGGCGGCTTGCGCTTCTATCTGCGCAACGCATCGGAACGGCAACGCGGCATGATAGACATGGCGCAGGAACTTTCATTTCGCATCTGCGACCAATGCGGTTCGCCTGGCAGCTTGATTCAGGAGTCGTGGCTCAAGACGCGCTGCGAACTACATCGAAGCTGAAACACCGCAGCGATGTAGACACACAGGCGAACTTGCGTTTACGGTTTCGTGGCCAGTTCGTCGCGCAATTTGGGTGCCTGCCGGGTGATGGCCTGGTTGAAAACAAGCAGGTCGCGGAGCCGGTCACACGAACTTGCCGATCAGGTCGCGCGTCCGCGCCCATCCGTTCCTGATCGCTGCAACAAGACGCAACAGCCTCAGCTTTATGCCGTTCGTTCTCTTTCAAAGTCGATTGCCAGCATCTGGCAACTGACATGCTGAGACGCGCTGGACGATGATTATCCCGGCGGCTTGTCGGGGAAACGTTTGAGGCCAGGCGATGCGCTTTTGGGGAGTGATTGCGATGACATTGGCCTGCCTCGGAAACGCTGGTGCCCAGGCGCCGCCGCCGGACAGGAGCCCCACATTGTTCGCTGCCGAGTGGGCAGGCATCGGTGAAGGCGGCAGCCACTGCTACCTGAAACTCGATCCGAATGGGCAGGGTTGGGTACTCATCGATGCTGGCACAGGTGATTTGTTGGGTGCGTAATTGCGTTGGCACAATCAGCACCACAGCCTGCAGATCGACGAAGTCAAACCGGTGGCGGCTTCGCCCCACTTGCGGACCATGCCGTTGCGAAACTCAACGCGGTCAGCGGCTTCAATCGATCATTGCGCCCCGGCCTGATATCGCTTGATCAGTTTACTCGACGACGATGGTGCCCTTCATGAGGGCTGCATGGCCGGGGAAATTGCAGAAGAACTCGTATGGGCCGTCACCCTGAATCTTGCTGACCGGAAAGCTGACCGAGGTTGTCTCGCCGCCACCAATCATGTTGGTATGCGCGATAACGCGGTCGTCGCCGGGCTTGACGTAATTCTCGGCGAGTCCCGCCTTCACGCCGTCGGCGACCACTTTCTGCATGTCCGAGAATTTGGTGATGACCACGTTGTGACCCATGGCGGCAACCGGCATCTTGCCGACATGCTTGAGCGTAATCTTGAAGTCTGTGCATGAGGACGGAACGGTAATGGAGTTCACGTTGTACTGAAGTGCGTCATTGCCTTCGATTTCGGTCGCACAGTCGGTGACCACCGCAGCCTTGCCGCCCTTCGCAGGAGCCTTGGTCGCCCCAGTGGGAGTGGTTTCGGTCGTCGGCGGAGCCGTATCGGCCGGCACCGTTTCGGCAGATACGGCAGGCGGGGTCGCGGCCGGGGCGGCAGGCGGCGGCGACTTGTCGCCACATGCGGACAAGGCCAGCGCACACGCGGCGGTCAACAAGGTGAGCTTGATGTTCATCGGTAAGTCTCCTGCGGGATGACGGGGATATCATTGGCGCGAACTGCGTTGCGCCATGTAAAGGCCATTGGCCACCTGTGACCTTACGCGCACATCGCTTAACCTGCTCAGTGGCGGCGGCGGCGGACCGTTTGGAGCAGCCAGGTTTCGCTACAGGGAAGAGCGCCACGCCAGCAGCACATCTCCCTTTTATCCCATCGGTATGCCGGGTGTGTCGTGGGTGCCGGGCGAGGTGGCCCAGCGGCATTCGCGAAAGTCCGCACCAGGTGAATGACGCCTTTGATCGCCTGCGCGTCTTCCACACACGTGAGCCAGGACTGCCCATGGGAAACCGCAGGAAGCGGCTGGCAACATAGCGTCTTGAATCAATTCAAGCTTCAAGACCTGTCCCCTGTCCTCTGCGCGGCGGCGCTTGCACTGCATCGACAGCCTGGACGAAGCATGTGTTCCAGCACAGGCGCAGTTTGGGCATGACGGATACCACAACCGGACAAAGCGAACAAAGCGTGCTCAAGAAATTGTCCCTGACAGCGTTTTTTGCTATTGCGGTGCGTGTCGGCGGTTCCAGATCTCCAGCAAACGACGTGTGATGGCGAAGGTCACCGGGCCCAGGATCAGGCCGGACGAACCGAACACCATCAGCCCGCCAACGATCGAGACGAAGGCCAGCAATGAGTGCATCTTCAGTCGCCTCCCCACCAACATCGGGTACAGCACGTTGTCGATGCCGCCGACCACGACAGAACCCCACAACGTCAGAATCAGCGCCTTGCCACCACTGCCGTCCAGCAGCAGGAAGATCGCCGCCGGGATCCATACGATGAAGGCCCCCAGCACGGGCACCACCGCCAGCAGTCCCATCACCACGCCCCACAACATCGGTGCCGGCAAACCCAGCCACCAGAACATCAAACCACCCAGCGTGCCCTGCGCCATCGCGATGATCAGCGTGCCGTACACGGTGGCATGCACCGTGTCGTCGACGTCGCCAAAAATGAGCTCGATGTCGGCCTTGACCAGCGGCGACAGTGACTCAATGGACGCGAGGATGCTGCGGTGATCGCGCAGGAAGTAAAACAGCAGGTACAAGGTCAGTACCATGCCGATGATCTGCACCACCGACTCGCGCGCCATCGAGCCGATAGCGCCCGTAAGCTTCGACGTGATCGCGCTGACGGTGTCCGGCAGGTCGAGCTGGCGCTCCACCCAATCGGCCGCAGGCACCACCATCGGGTACGTCTCCAGATTGCGACGCCATTGCCCGGAAGCGATCATGGCGTTGATGGCATCCGCGCCGCTGGTGGCTTCAGCGATCATCCGGTCGCCGACCAGCATCGTCGGAATCAAGACCCCCAATCCCACCACCATGACCAGGATTCCGGCGGCAAGTCCGGGTGAACGCAATTTCCGCTCCAGCCAGCGCTGCACCGGCACCAGCAGCAGCGCGAGCGCCAGCGCCCATGTCAGTGCAGGCAGGAACGGCGATGCCATCAGGTAACAGAGATAGAGGCCACCGACCGTCGTGGCCATCAACACCAGCGCGCCGACTTGGCTGCGCGAGCCCCAGTCTTTGGAATCTTCGGGAGGCAGTAGTGGACGTTCGGATGCGCTCATGTGTGCCGGGTCCAGGATGCGGGGCACCTGCAACAAGTGCAGGCGTCGCGCACTGTCACACAGTTTGAGAATGGTGTCAGGTA
>JBATAQ010000271.1:0-19130 GCA_049661925.1 Dokdonella sp. | reverse complement strand
GGGCGTTGCGTCGCTGCCGAATCTGGAATTCCCGGTGATTTTCGTGATCGCCAATCAGCCGGGTGCGGATGCGGCGAACATGGCGTCGACGGTTGCGGCACCGTTGGAGCGGCATTTGGGTCAGATCTCGGGTATCGACCAGATGGGCTCGAACAATCGCGAAGGCACGGCCGTCGTGATCATGTACTTCGATAGCGCAAAGAACATCGACGGTGCGGCGCGGGACGTACAGGCAGCCATCAATGCGGCGCAGGCCGATTTGCCGTCAGGGCTTCGCAATGCACCGGTTTATCGCAAGGCCAATCCGAACAACTCGCCAGTGTTGTTGCTGGCGTTGCGCTCCAAATCGCAGCCGATGGCCAATCTCTACAACATGGCTGATTCGCTACTCGCGCAGCGCGTGCGCCAGTTGCCGGGTGTTGCCGATGTCAGCATCGCCGGTGGTGCGACGCCGGCCGTGCGGGTTGATCTTGATTTGAAACAACTGACCTCGATGGGCCTGTCCGCCGATCAGGTTCGCAATGCAATTTCCGCCGCCAACGTGACCTCGCCGCAAGGCCACTTGAGCGATGGCAACACGACGATGGCGATCTCGGCCAGCGACAGTTTGCAGATGGCGAGCCAGTTCGCCGACCTCATCATCGCGGTTCGTGCAGGGGTGCCGATCCGCTTGCGCGATGTCGCGACGGTGAGCGACGGCCAGGAAAGCGCAAGCCAGGCGGCGTGGTTCAACGGCGAGCGTTCCATCCTGCTGGTTATCACCAAGCAGTCCGATGCCAACGTGATCCAGACCGTCGACAGCATCCTCGAACAGTTGCCGCTGATGCGCAGCTGGTTGCCCGATGACGTGGAGCTGACCCCGTTCAATGATCGTACCGGCACCATTCGCGCATCGATCAACGAAGTACAGATCACCATGCTGATCAGCCTCACCCTGGTGGTGCTGACGTTGCTGTTGTTCCTGCGCCGCGCTGCGCCGACGATCATCGCGGCGGTATCGATTCCGCTGTCGCTGGCCGGCGCATTCGTGACCATGTATTACTTTGGTTTCACCCTCGACAACCTTACCCTGATGGCGCTGGTGATTTCGATCGGCTTCGTCGTCGATGACGCCATCGTCGTGATCGAGAACGTGGTCCGCCATCTCGACATGGGCAAGTCGCGAATGCGTGCAGCGCTCGATGGTGCGCGCGAGATTGGTTTCACCATTGTTTCGATCACCGCGTCGCTGATCGCGGTGTTTCTGCCGCTGTTGTTCATGGGTGGCTTCCTCGGTCTGATGCTGCACTCGTTCGCGGTCACGATTGCCGCAGCGATTGCCATTTCAGCGCTGGTGTCGCTCACCCTGACCGCGTCGCTGTGCGGTCGCTACCTGCCGCTGCATCACGCGCCGCCGAAACCGACACGGCTCAATCGCTGGATAGATGGTTTCCACAGCGGCATGTTGAAGGGCTACCGCGGTGGGCTGGATTGGTCGCTCAAGCATCCACGCCTGATGAGCCTGCAACCCTTGTTGCTGGTGGTGCTCACCGTCTGGCTGGCGGGATTCCTCAAGTTTGGTTTCCTGCCACCGCAGGACACAGGCGCGATGGAAGGCACGGTCGTCGCTGACGCGTCAGTCTCATTCGAAGGCATGTCCGAACTGCAACGCCGCGTCGCCGATCTGATAGCGAAAGACCCTGCCGTGGAAAGCGTTGGTTCCACCGTCGGCACGGGCGGTCCGGGTGCGCGACGAAATCGCGGTCAGCTCTATATCAATCTGAAGCCGCTCAACGACGGCCGCGATGCGTCCACGTTCGTCGTGTTGCGAAGGTTGTCGGAAGCGACTTCCAAAATTCCTGGTATCCAGTTGCGCCTGCGACCCGTGCAGGATTTTGGCGGCGGTGGCGGACCGCGTGGCGGCGATTCCCAGTACAGTTTTTCGCTCAAGGGCGGCAGCTACGAACAACTGATCGAGTGGGGCCCGAGGCTGGCCACAGAATTGCGTAAGTTGAAACAGTTCAAGGACGTTGGCACCGAGCTGGACGATGGCGGCATCCAGCAGAACCTGACCATCGACCGCGATACCGCATCGCGGCTGGGCGTGTCGATAGGTGCCATCGACAGCGTGCTCTACAACGCGTTTGGCGAGCGCCAGATTTCGACGATTTATTCCGACCTCAACCAGTATCGCGTCGTGCTGAATGCAATCACTGGCGACAACGCCGGCGTCGACACGATTCGCAATCTTTACGTGCGATCGAGCAGCGGCAAGATGGTTCCGATGAGCACGTTGGTGACGATTGCACCCAGCCGTGCTCCGCTGACCGTCCAGCACGATTTCCAGTTCTCGGTGTTCGATGTCACCTTCAATCTCGCAGAGAACGTCAGCATGGGCGAGGCGGTACCGCTGGTGCAGGCAACCATGAGCGAGTTGCGCATGCCCGGCGACATCAAGGGCGAATTCGGTGGTGATTTCCGCCGCTTTCAGCAACAGCAATCGGGCCAGGGCATCCTGATCATCGCGGCGATCATCGCGGTCTACTTGGTGCTGGGAATTCTTTACGAAAGCCTGATCCACCCGGTCACGATTTTGTCCACTCTACCGGCTGCTGGTGTTGGAGCCTTGCTGGCCATGTTGGTCACTGACACGGAACTCAGCATCGTCTCGGTGATCGCGATCGTGCTGTTGATCGGCATCGTCAAGAAGAACGCGATCATGATGATCGACTTCGCGTTGAATGCGCAGCGCAACGAAGGGTTGAGCCCGCTTGAAGCGATCCGCGAAGCTGGGCTGGTGCGCTTCCGCCCGATCATGATGACCTCACTGGTGGCGATCCTAGGCGCGCTACCACTCGCGATCGGCTTCGGCGTAGGCAGCGAGCTGCGCACCCCGCTAGGCATCGCGATGATCGGCGGCCTGCTGGTTTCGCAAAGCCTCACTCTGTTCTCGACACCGGCGCTGTACCTCGTATTCGCCCGCTGGTCGGAACGGTGGCGTGAGCGTCGGGCGGGGCGTCGAGTAGCCACATCGGCGGGCAGTCAGGTGTTGATGATCTCGTCCAAACCCTATTCCGAAACCTGAATAACAAACTAAAACGCTGACAAACCGCCACAAGATAAGATATACAGGCGCGTCGCAAACGTGCGCCACCTCAACTTTCTGGAATCCGCTCATGAAATTCCGTGTTCTTGCGCTGGCCATCTCGGCCGTCATTTCAACCTCAGCATTCGCCGCAAGCGATCAGCCGGCCACTGCTCACGCGATTGCAACCATGGCGATGGGTAAGGCACAGCAGGTGGCACCGTCGCCCGAGGCGTTGGACGCTACTGCGTTCTACTCGAACGTGACCACATTCCTGGGCCAGGCGTTCGCCAACGGCGGCGCTGCAGTTGACCCAAGCGCGGCTGCGAACACCATCACCCGCCTTTTGTGCGACGACATAACCTACAACGGAGCGGTTGCGCGGTCGTTGTCCGGATTCCGTTTCTCGATCGCCAACTTGAATGCCGGTGTCGTCACTGCTCGGCCTCGTATCCGCTATTACCAGGACGCTGCAAATGCACCCGGTGCTTACATTACCGGCAGCACGTTCAATCCGATTGCTTTTCCGGCAGGTGTGACGACGTATCAAACGACAGTTACTACCTTCGCGTTTCCTGGAACCGGCCCAGCGGTGAAAGTTTGGGCCTGCATCACGTTTGACAACAATGGTGTCGCCGCTCCGACTGGTGCAACAGTTGCCGAGCTCAACAATCTCGGATTGGGCATTTTTAACCCGCCGGATCGCGGATCGTCTGCTGATCAGTATTTTCTGACCACAGCCAACGGATCATTCTTGAGCAACAATCCGCCAGGCGCGATTGGCACACTCGTCGGCACGACGGCAAACTTTGGTTTCGAGTTGCTCGACGCGGTGACGATGCCGGTCGAGCTGCAATCGTTCGAAGTCAAGTAAGACCGCTTCGTTGCAAGACAAAACCCGCGGCTAGTGGTCGCGGGTTTTTTGTGCGCCGTTGTTTGGTCATCAAGCGGTCACGCTAGCCCAATGGCAAGCGCAGCGTGAACTGTGCGCCGCCGCTTTCGCGGGTTTCGGCACGGACGCTGCCGGCGTGTTCTTCGGCGATTTTCTTGACCACGGCAAGGCCGAGGCCGGTGCCTTTTGCCTTGCTGGTGGTATAAGGCTCGTACCAGCGTTCGCCGAAGTCGGCGGGCAGGCCGGGGCCGTTGTCGGCGACGCTGAGTTCCACCCAGTTGGCGCCGCCGTCGCTGACCGTTCGCGTCGATACGGTGATCTGCGGTTTGCCATCATCGCCAACCGCTTCCAGCGCATTCTTCAACAGGTTGTGCAAAGCCTGGCGCAGGCGCACCGCATCGGCGCGAACTAGTGGTTCGTCCAAAACGAGATCGCTGGTCAAGGTCAATCGCTGGTCATTGGCGTACAGATCGAGCACTTCATCGACGAGCGCATTGAGCGCAATTGGTCGTGTGGTGATCTGCGGCGGTCGCGCGTAATCGCCGAATGAATTGACCATCGTCTTCAACGCTTCCACCTGCGAGACGATGGTGCGGGTGGCACGATCCAGCACATCACTGTCGTCTGCCGGCATGCGACCGAGGAAACGGCGGCGCAGACGCTCGGCGGCCAGCTGGATGGGCGTCAGTGGGTTCTTCACCTCGTGGGCGAGGCGACGCGCGACTTCACCCCAGGCGGCGTCACGCTCGGCGCGGTTGAGCACGGTCAAGTCATCGAACACGGCGACATAGCCGGCATCGCCCGGCAGTGCCGCACCGCGCAGCATCAGCACGCGTCGCCCCTCGGCCGTTTCGACGACGAGTTCCTCGCGCCACTCGCGCAGGCCTTCTCGAAAATGTCGTGAAAGCGGATCGGTGAAACTCGCCAACTGCGGTGCATTGCGACGAATTTCGGCAAGGGTCTGGCCGCTCTGTTTTCCAAGCGGAGCGCCAAGAATGGTTTCCGCTGCCGGGTTGGCGATGCGCAAACGCCCTTCCGGATCGAAGCCCAGCACACCTGCCGAAAGTCGTTCCAGCAACGCTTCCAGCCAGGCGCGCTGTTCGGTGATCTCGTGAGTGCTGTGGCGGGCACGCGCGCTGGCGAGTTCGATCTCACGGGTCATCTGCGCGAATGATCGGACCAGGAAACCGAGCTCGTCGTCGCTGGCAGTCGGCAGTGGCGTGTCAAATCGGCCGGCACCTATCGCACGTGTTGCAGCGGCCAGTCGCCCGATCGGTGCGACCAGTCGGCGCGCAATGCCGAACGCAGCCAGCATCGCGAACAGCACCGACAACAACAACACGAAAGTAAGAATCAACGCGAAGGTGAGCTTCAATGATTCGCGCAGGTACTTGAAAGTCTGGAACTGGAAGCTCGCGTTCTCGATATTGCGCAACAGCGGTTGCAGGCGTGGCGACACCAGGAACAAACCCTGCACGCTGCGCTGGTCGCCGGGCCGCGCGTTGATCGGCAGAATCACACGCAACATCAGGTCATCGACAAAAGGCTCGGCCGCGGCATAGCGCCCTTCGCCGGCCATGCGCAGCAGCATCGCCGCATCGGGCAGTGGCGCCTGCAGCAGGCGTGGGTCCGAACTCGCGGCGGCGAGAACGCGATGATCGGCACCCAATACGCTGAGGCTGACTACCTCGCTGCCGGCCAATGCGTCGAGCGAATCGTCGAGCAGTTCCTGCAATTCGCTGTCGCCGCGGTTGCCAATCAAGGCGACTTCCGCAGCGACGCTTTTTTCGGCACGCACCAGGCGTTCATCAACGACCGCTCGGCCCACTTCCAGCGCATCACCGAGCGCACTCTCCAGCGGCACGCTGAACCAGTTGTCGACCGTTGCATCGAGAAAGCGCAACGAGAATGCATAGACCACCACCACCGGTGGCACTGCCAGCAACACCAGCATGATCAGCAACCTTCGGGTCAGTTGCGCGCCGGGCACGTCGCGGTGAATGTCCGAGCGCAGTCGCCATAGTCGCTGCACGATCAGCGCCAGCAGTACCAGCAACGCGAACACCGCGCCACCGAGCACCCACTGATAGTGACGCGACAAGGCAAGCCCGCCACCAGTCACCTCCTCGGCCAGCCGCAACGACGCCAGCAACAAGCCGACGACCGCGATGATCGGCAGCAGTCGTCGCAGCAGGATATTCAACCAGCGCCGGCGGTCCACTCGAACTCCTTCGTTTTCAATCGCCAGGCACGCGTCAACAGCGCCGGCAGCCGCAGAGCACCGGGCAGGGCATTGCGTTCCAGGCTCACGTCAACATGCCAACGCACGCCGTTGGGAACGTCGTCGATCTGGTGATCGATCGCGATCCGCAACGCCGCGAGTGCATCGACCAGGTAGGCTGGCGCGACAGCGCTGCGAATGATGTCGCTGCGATCGCGATCGCGCAGCACATAACGTCGCGATAGCGGGAAGTAGCGCATCTCGACGCGACGCGTGGCCTGCCAGCGGTCATCATCGCTACGAACGCGCACGACGAAGGTCAGCGGAATGCCGTGGTCGAGGGCGTCGCGCAGGGTTTCGCCCAACTCGCAATCCAGCGACAGCTGCAGCACCGGACCGCTGATCGTGTTGATGATCGACGCACTTCGCACACTAAGCAAATTGCCGGTTTCGCGCGGGCCCATGCAACCCGCGAGAGCGAGCGCGAGCAGCGCGCAGGCGAGCGACTGCCACATGGCTCGCGTGACGCGCTCAGGCTGCCTTGGCAATGACTGCATAGTAGAAACCGTCCATCCCCCGATCACCCGGCAAGCGTTGCCGACCGGCGCCGGCGACTTCGCCCCATTCGGATGACAAGGCCAGCGCCCGTGCATCATCGCGGGCAGCGAGGAAACGCGCCACCACGTCTTCATTTTCGGCACGCAGAATGGAACAGGTCGCATAAACCAATCGTCCGCCAGGTGCCAGCAATGGCCACAGCGCCTCCAGCATCTGCGATTGTGTGGCGACCAGGTTCGCAATATCCGAAGCTCGACGATGCAGGCGGATATCCGGTTGCCTGCGCAGGATGCCGAGCGCCGAACACGGTGCGTCGAGCAGGATGCGGTCGAACACGCGGCCATCGAACCATGCTTGCGGTTGGGTCGCATCGCCGACTCGGACATCAGCGCTCAATCCGCCGCGCGAGAGGTTGGCGCGGACGCGGTCCAGTCGCGACGCATCACGATCCAGTGCGAGCACTTCCACATCGGCACGTTCGAGCATGTGCGCAGCTTTGCCACCGGGCGCGGCGCAGGCATCGAGCACGCGCAGGCCGTCGCGCAAATCCATCAGTTCGACAACGCGTTGCGCAGAGCCGTCCTGCACCGAGAACGCGCCGTCATCGAAACCGGGCAATCGCGTCACATCGGTGCTGTCGGCAAGGATCAACGCATCGGGCAGCAGCTCATCGGTTTCGGTTTTGAATCCGGCCGTGTCGAGCTTTGCGCGCAAGGCCTCGACGCTGCTGACGCGACGGTTGACCCGCAGCACCAGCGGCGCTTGCACGTTGCTTTCGGCGAGAATGGTGTTGACATGATCGGGCCAGTCGACGCGAATCGCATCAATCAGCCAGCGCGGCTGGGCGAAGCGCGTTGTCGGGTCACGATCCAGTTGCAGTTCGATGTCATCGCGCTCGCGCAGGAAGCGTCGCAGCACGGCGTTGACCATTCCCGCTTGCTTGACGTAGCCGAGCGCTTTCGCCGCATCGACGGCGCTGGCGACGACGGCGTGTTCGGGCAGTTCCAGTGCAGCGATCTGGACCAGCGCCAGCACCAGTAACGTGCGCAGCTCGCGCAGCTTCTGCGGCAAGGGACGATCCATCAGCAAAGGCAGCGCAGCGTCGAAGCGCAGCCAGCCGCGCGTGCCGGCGAACAGCAATGCCGAGAGCAGTGCGCGATCACGCGAGTCGGCGATGCGCGGCGTACTGTTTGCCAACGCAGCACGTAGCGACACGCCATCGAAAACAATGCGTGCCAAGGCATGCACCGCTTCGACGCGAACGGCGACGCCCGCGCTCAAGCCTTGCCCCGCAAGTCGGCCCGCGCATTCAGCCAGTCGCGCACATCCATGCGGCGACCACCGGCGCGCTGGACGGCGAGCACGCGCAACAGGCCATCGCCGGTCGCAACATCGACGCCATCTGCACGCGCCGAGATCACGCTGCCCGGCGTCGCCGCGTGCGTGTCTTCAACTGCAACAGCTGCGTGGACGCGCAGATGTTCCCCCGCGATGTCGCCCTCGGCAACCGGCCACGGATTGAACGCGCGTACCTGGCGTTCGAGCTGTTTCGCCGGCAGTGACCAGTCGAGGGCTGCCTCGGATTTTTCCAGCTTGTGCGCGTAGGTGACGCCGGATTCGTCTTGCGCTTGTGCTGTTGGCAGCGTGCCGTCGAGCAAGCGACGCAAACCTTCACTCAGCAGATCCGCCCCCAGTAACGACAGCCGATCATGCAGCGATCCGCCGGTTTCGTTCGCGGCGATTGCCGTGTGCGCGCGCAGCAGCATCGGACCAGTGTCCAAGCCTGCTTCCATCTGCATCAGGTCGACCCCCGTCTCGCTGTCGCCGGCGAGAATCGCGCGCTGGATCGGCGCCGCACCACGCCAGCGCGGCAGCGACGACGCATGCACGTTCCAGCAACCCAGACGCGGAATCGCCAGCACCGTTTTCGACAGGATCAATCCGTAGGCAACGACGATCAGCAGATCGGGGGCGAGTTCACGCAAGCGTGCCTGGGCAGCAGGATCGCGCAGGGTTTCGGGTTGTTCGACGGTGATGCCCGCATCGATTGCGGCTTGTTTGACCGGGCTGGGCGCCAGCTTGCGGCCGCGCCCGGCGGGCCGGTCCGGTTGCGTGTATACGGCAACCACGTCGACGCCTGCCGCGATGACCGCACGCAGGCATGGCACCGAAAATTCCGGTGTTCCCGCAAAGACCACGCGCAGTTTTGGCGACGGCACAGATGAAGACATTCAAGCTTCCCACGATAACGGCAGTCCGCCATTGTAGGTATGCCGCGCCTTGATCTCTAAAGCGACACGTCGGCAGGACGCACGTACTGATGGTCAACGTAGTCATGGCGCACAAAACCCTTCGCGCTTCACGACGCGAGGGGCCCTTACGCCGAAGGCTCCTTGTTCTTTTTCGGATCGGCTTTCTTCGCTTCGGCGATGAAGGCGCGAATCTGGTCGTCGAGTACCGGTAGCGGTACCGAGCCTTGCTTCAAGACGGCGTCGTGGAAAGCCTTGATGTCGAACTTGTCGCCAAGTTCCTTCTCGGCTTCGGCGCGCAACTGCACGATGCGGATTTCGCCGAGCTTGTACGACAACGCCTGCGCCGGCCACGAAATGTAGCGATCCACTTCCGTTGTCACTTCGTGCTCGCTGAGCGCGGTGTGGTCACGCAGGTAAGCCAGCGCCTGGTCGCGCGTCCAGCCCATGTGATGCACGCCGGTGTCGATCACCAGTCGGCAGGCCCGCCACATCTCATAAGTCAGCCGACCAAAATCCTCGTACGGCGTTTCGTAGATGCCCATTTCGGTGCCGAGCTTTTCGGTATAAAGCGCCCAACCTTCGCCGTATGCCGAAATGTAGTTCTCGCGACGAAACGCCGGTTGCTCACCTTGTTCACGGGCGAGACCGCCTTGCAGTGAATGGCCGGGCGACGACTCGTGCAATGTCAGCGCCGGCAGGTTGTACAGCGGCCGCGATGGCAGGTCGTAGGTATTGAGCCAATAGGTATCGACGCCACCACGGCCGGCGGTCCAGAACGGCGCGATATCAGCCGGCACCGGTACGATAGTGAAGCGTGCGCGCGGCAGCGTGCCGATGAACTTGCCGACCTGACCATCGACGCGCTTGGAAATCCATGCAGCTCGATCAAGTAATTCCTGTGGCGTCTTCGCGTAAAACTGCGGATCAGTACGCAGGAACACGAGGAACTCAGCGAAGCTGCCTTTGAACTTGAGCTCGGCAATGATCTGTTTCATCTGCCCCTGGATACGCGCAACTTCCTCCAGGCCGATCGCGTGGATCTGGTCCGGGTCGAGATCCAGCGTCGTGTACTCGCGAATCTGTTGCTGGTAGTACGCCTTGCCATCCGGCAGTGCTTCCGCCGCGAGCGTCGTGCGTGCTTTCGGCATGTATTCGTCGGTGAAGAAAGTGAGCAACTTCGCGTAGGCAGGGATCAGCTTGTCGCGGATCGCAGTGACGCCTTCCTTGCGCAGCGATTCCTGCTCGGCGGCTGGAATGCTGGCCGGCATCTTCTTGTACGGATCGTAAAACGTGCTTGCTGTCGCGTCCTTCAAATCGGCGACGGCGGCAATCGAAACATCGCGACCATCCAGCACCGCGCGCGGCACGCTGAAACCGCGTTTCAAACCGGCGCGCATGTTGGTGATCTGGTCATCGAAATAACGCGGCACGTCGGCCAGTCGCGCCGCGTATGCGTGATAGTCGTCAACCGACTTCAATGGCTGGCGCGTCATGAAACCCAGGTTCGACCAGAACGAGGAATCGGCGTTGAACGGTGCCTCGTAGGCGCCGTAGCGAATTTCGGCGGCAAGGTTTTCAACCTGTGGTCGATATACCGCGTAGTTGATCTGCTCGTTCGGCGACAGCGCCTTGACGTCGAGCTTGTCGAGATCGGCGAGCACGCCGTCCCAGATTTTCAGCCGTGCTGCCTGGGTCTCCGCATCGACCTGCGGCAGGGTGCGTTTGCTGCCACTGCTGTCGCCGTCTTCGTCCGCACCACCGTTTTGCTGCTTGCGCCACTGCCATTCTTTTTCGTAGATCGCCTTGAAGCGGACGTCGGTCGGATTGGCAGCCGGACTTTCGGCGTGCGCGAACGGAATGGCAGCGAACAGCAGGGCGAAGAGCAGGCGTTTCATCGGGATGATTCCGGCAACGGATGGTTTCGCCATCATCGCATTCGCACGCGCGCCTGCAATGCCATCCGCTGGTCCAGATGGCTAATGCAGTCACTACACGACAGCGTTGGTCCCAACGCCGATGGCTGGAATCGCCTTCGCAACACGATAAGCCTGCACGAAGCGCCACAGCCAGCCAGCGAAGAACCCGGCCGCCATACCTGATACGGTGGCGTCGAGTCGCATGAAATCGACACGATGATCGAAACTCAGCACTGCCGCCACGTTGAGGAAATAGTGCGCGACAAAGATCACCACGATGCGCGCCAGCGGCCAAGCCGATCCGGCCAGAAAGATGCGGTGGCGTCCCGCCGCCACGCACATCGTTGGACGGACCATGCAACCAACCACCGAACCCGCTGCGGCGGCGATCAACCACGCTGAAGTCGCCATGGCATCGTCGTGTTGGGAAAGTCGCAGCACGCCGAACACGATGAACAAGATCGGCACCAGGCACACGCGGCGAACATCGCGCTCACCGTCGCTCAGGCGTTTGACGCCCATGCTGACGATGACGGCAAACAACACGAAAACCCAGGTCGGGGTATGGGTAAGGATTTCGAGAATCATGGTCTTGGTCCAGGTTGGAAACGGTGTAGCCATGCTCCGCTGATCGACCCAAGCGGCCTAGATGCCGCCGGTCATCGATTCGGGGTGCCGGAAGTCACCACTTCGTCCCGTGGCCTTGTCGGGTTGCATCGAGCGCTGCACGATGGACGGCACGAACACTTGGAAACAGTGTGGTCATCCATTTCGTGCGCAGAACAAGCTGCTTGCCAAGCTGGCTCCCATGCATCGCGAGGTGATCACCGTTCCTTGAGAACGGTGGTGGTTCGGGCAGAGTCAGGCTCAACGTATGATTGGGCTTCTGCGCTTTTGAATGTGACTTGCGAAGTCGATGAACGCCGAACCTGTAGTGGCGCTTTACCAGAACTGGACCGCGAACGTCCTTGTCGTATCGGCTACCTTCGTCGCCGTAGCGGCGGTCGTTCTGCTTCACTACGAAGGCCTGGTTGCGATGTCTGGACGGCTGGCCCGCCGCAGTAGCCAACGACGGCGCAAGGTGCTGTTTGCGATTACCGCTATCCTCGTGCTGCATATCACCGAGATCTGGATCTTTGGGGTGACCTGCTGGCTGCTGCTGATGTGGCCCGCCTGCGGCCATATTGTCGGCTCGGAAACCCTGCATTTGTTCGATGCGGTGTATTTATCGGCGGTCACCTATTCCACGGTCGGTTTTGGCGATCTGGCGCCAGTCGGTGTCGTGCGCTTTCTGATCGGCACTGAATCACTGGTCGGTTTCGTGCTGATCACCTGGTCGGCCTCGTTCACCTATCTGGAGATGGCTCATTTCTGGGACAAGCTTGGAAGTGACAAACGCCATTGAACGATGCTCTGCTGATCGATCCACGCGGCCTGGATGCCACCGGTCATCGATTCGGGGTGCCGGAAGTCACTACTTCGCATCCTGGCCTTGTCGGGTTTCATCGAGCGCTGCACGATGCAAGGCATGAACAGTCCAACCACTATGCAACGCTGGCTCGCCGCCGTCAGCAAACCGATGAGTTTGGCCGCGCTGCTGACCTGGCTTGCGGTGCTCGTCACCGTGCTGTTCGGCGTGTTCGGCAGTCGCGTGGTGGAACGCGGGGTCACCATTCCAACAATTGTTGCGATGCTCGTATTCGTTCTTGCACTGTTGGCCGACATCCTCAAAGTCGAGGGTTGCCAGCGCATCGGTCGCGCCGTCGCCCTTGTTGAAGTCGAGGCGCTCGCGGCTTTGGCTGTGCTGGTGCTGACCGGTGATGGCAGCGTGCCGGCCTTGTTCGTCATTCTCGCCGTGCAGATCGCCCATCTGCCGGGACGGCTGCCCAAGCTGTTGATGGGTATCAACAACATCAGCTTGATCGGCGTGCTGCTGTGGATGTGGCCGCTCGGTGGCGCGATCGCCACGTTCGCGCTTTACGCCGGCTTCCAGGCCTTCGCAACGTTGACCGCGTTCTACGCGCGCAGCGCCGAAAACAGCCGCGATGCGCTACGACTCGTCAACGCCGAATTACTGGCCACGCAATCCCTGCTCGAAGACAGTGCTCGCAGCCACGAACGACTTCGGCTGTCGCGCGAACTGCACGATGTCAGCGGTCACAAACTGACCGCGCTCAAGTTGCAACTGGCTGTCCTCGCGCGCGATCCGGCCGGTGCGCCACCTGCCGTCGAAACCGCGGCACGGCTGGCTGACGAATTGCTTGGCGACATTCGCGGGGTGGTCAGCCAGATGCGCGATGACGAAGGTCTCGATCTGGGTCGCGCGATCGAGGAATTGGCAGTGCCGTTCCCGCGTCCGCGCGTCAATCTGGCGATCGAACCGAACCTGCGCATCGACGACATCGCGCAGGCGCGTGCGCTGTTGCGTGCCGCGCAGGAGGCGCTCACCAACGCGGCGCGGCATTCGCATGCGGAACAAGTCTGGCTGACGCTTGGCCGTCGCAATGGCAACATCGAACTCGACGTTCGCGACAACGGTCGTGGTGCCGTGCAACCTCGCGCCGGCAATGGTTTGACCGGAATGCGCGAACGGCTGGAAGACGTCGGCGGCGGACTGCGATTTTCCGGCAATAACGGATTTCGGGTGACGGCATGGGTGCCCGGAACATGATGACGGAAGTGGAAAGCGTCCCGCCGATCCGACTTGCATTGGCCGACGACCAGGCTCTGGTTCGGGCCGGTTTGCGCGCCTTGCTCGAAGGCTTCCCCGACTTGCGCGTGGAAATCGAAGTGACCGATGGCGACGAACTGATCGCCGCACTGAAAACAATGACGGTCGACGTGATCCTGTCCGATATCCGCATGCCCGGCACCAGCGGCATCGAAGCCCTGCAACAGCTGCGTGGAGCCGGCAACACCACGCCGATCATCATGCTGACTACCTTCGACGACGCCGACCTTCTATTGCAGGCCACCCAAAGCGGTGCGCAGGGTTTCCTGCTGAAAGACGCCGCACCGGAAGACCTGCGCGACGTGATCCTGGCGACCTCACGCGGTGAATCGCTGTTGCAACCGGTATCGACCGAACCGGTCCGCGCCCGCTACGCCTACCGCGACAGCGATGCGCCGAAATCCAGTTTCAGCGAGCGCGAGGTGGCAATCCTGCGCCTGCTGGCCGGTGGCTACTCGAACAAGGAAATCGCGCGAACCCTGTTTCTCGCCGAAGGCACGGTGAAAAACTACGTGTCGGACATCCTCACCAAACTCGACACGCGCGACCGCACCCGCGCCGTGCTGAAGGCGATCACGCTGCGCATCATCTGAACGCTGGCGGCGTGAAATAAGGTTCGGGGGGTCGCGCCCGCAACGGCCAGCGGCGACAATAGCCAGCTACGCGTTGGTGCCGGAAGTCCATACCTGCGATTCCGCGAGCGCCAGCGCTGTCTTCACAGAGCGAGCCCCCGCATGTCCGCAGCCACCGCCGGCAACCGATTCCGCAGCGCCCTTTCCGAAGAAACGCCGCTGAAGGTGATGGGTGCGATCACCGCCTACGCCGGCCTGATGGCGCAACGGGTCGGCTACAAGGCGCTCTATCTTTCTGGTGGTGGCGTTGCCGCCAATTCTCTGGGCATGCCCGACCTCGGTATCAGCTCGATGGAAGACGTGCTGACCGACGCGCGCCGCATCGTTGATGCCAGCGGCATGCCGCTGCTGGTCGATATCGATACCGGCTGGGGCGGCGCATTCAATATCGCGCGCACGGTCCGCTCCTTCATCAACGTCGGCGTCGCAGCCGTGCACATGGAGGATCAGGTCGGCCAGAAGCGTTGCGGCCATCGACCCGGCAAGGAAGTGGTGACTACAGCGGAAATGTGCGACCGCGTGAAAGCCGCCGTCGATGCGCGCACGGATGACTCGTTCGTCATCATGGCGCGCACCGATGCCGCTGCCAGCGAAGGCGTCGACTCGGCAATCGAACGCGCTTGCGCCTATGTCGAGGCCGGAGCCGACATGATCTTCCCGGAAGCGATGGGCACGCTCGACGATTACAGTCGCTTCAAGAACGCCGTCAAGGTGCCGATCCTGGCCAACCTCACCGAGTTCGGATCGACGCCGTTCTTTACCACGGACGAGTTGCGCGACGCTGGTGTCGATATCGCCCTGTACTGCTGCGGTGCCTATCGTGCGATGAACAAGGCGGCGCTGAATTTCTACGAAACCGTGCGCCGCGAAGGCACCCAGAAAAACATCATCGACCAACTGCAAACCCGCGCCGAACTTTACGACTACCTGCGCTACCACGAATACGAAGACAAGCTCGACCAGTTGTTCGCCGGCAACAAGTAAATTCCAGCCATCACGATGGCGCGACAAGAACAAGGATTCCAGCATGAACACACCCAGCGATATGCCTTCCGCAGGCGGCTTCAAACCGAAGAAATCGGTCGCACTGTCCGGCGTCGCCGCCGGCAATACGGCGCTGTGCACGGTCGGCCGCAATGGCAACGACCTGCACTATCGCGGCTACGACATCCTCGACTTCGCCGACACTGCGCAGTTCGAGGAGATCGCCCATCTGCTGGTCCACGGCAGGTTGCCGAACGAAGCGGAACTGCGGGCCTACAAGGCCAGGCTGAAATCGTTGCGTGGTCTGCCGGCCTCGGTGAAGAGCGCGCTGGAAGCCTTGCCGGCGTCATCGCATCCGATGGACGTGATGCGCACTGGCGTTTCCACTCTCGGTTGCGTCTTGCCCGAGAAGGACGATCACAACCATCCCGGCGCGCGCGACATCGCCGATCGTTTGATGGCGAGCCAGGGCTCGATGCTGCTGTACTGGTATCACTTCGCGACCAACGGCAAGCGCATCGATGTCGAGACTGACGACGATTCGATCGGCGGCCACTTCCTGCACCTGTTGCATGGCCGGGAACCGCCGGAGAGCTGGGTGCGCGCCATGCACACCTCGCTGATTCTTTACGCCGAACACGAATTCAATGCATCGACCTTCGCCGCGCGTGTGATCGCCGGTACTGGTTCCGACATGTATTCGGCCATCGTCGGCGGCATCGGCGCCTTGCGCGGACCCAAGCACGGTGGCGCCAACGAATTCGCGTTCGAAATCCAGAAGCGCTACGAATCGCCCGACGAAGCGGAGGCCGACATTCGCGCCCGCGTCGAGCGCAAGGAAGTGGTAATCGGCTTCGGCCATCCGGTCTACACGGTCAGCGATCCACGCAACAAGGTAATCAAGGAAGTCGCCCGCGAACTGTCGGCGGAAGCCGAGAACATGCGCATGTTCGATATTGCCGAGAGGCTGGAATCGACGATGTGGGACGCCAAGAAAATGTTCCCCAACCTGGACTGGTTCAGCGCGGTCAGCTATCACCAGATGGGTGTGCCGACCGCGATGTTCACCCCGCTGTTCGTCATCTCGCGCACCAGCGGTTGGAGCGCACATGTGATCGAGCAACGCATCGACGGCAAGATCATCCGCCCCAGCGCGAACTACACCGGACCGGAAGATTTGAAGTTCGTGCCGGTCAACCTTCGCAAGTGATCTCAAAGCAACAAGAGAAACCCATCCCGGAGCAAAACCCATGAGCAACGATCTGCAGTTCTACACCAACCCGATGTCGCGCGGCCGCATCGTGCGTTGGATGCTCGAAGAGGTCGGCGAGCCTTACGAAACCACCATTCTGGATTTTGCGACGACCGCGAAAGCACCCGAGTTCCTAGCCATCAACCCGATGGGCAAGGTGCCGGCGATCAAGCACGGCGAGACCGTCGTCACTGAATGTGCAGCCATCTGTGCCTATCTCGCTGAAGCCTTTCCCAAGGCCGACCTGCTGCCTGCGGCGGACGCGCGCGGCGACTATTTTCGCTGGCTGTTCTTCGCCGCCGGACCGCTGGAAGCAGCGATCACCAATCGTTCTCTTGGCGTGTCGGTTCCGCCGGACAAACGCGGCATGGTTGGCTACGGCAACTACGACACCGCGATGGAGTCGCTTGAACTCGCGGTGCGCGACAAGCGCTATGTCGCGGGCGACAAATTCACGGCAGCCGATGTCTATGTCGGCTCGCAGATCGGCTGGGGTTTGATGTTCGAAAGCATCCCGAAGCGACCGGCGTTCGAGGCCTATTGGAACGGTTTGAAGGATCGCCCTGCGGCAATCCGCGCGCGGAAGATTGACGACGCACTGATTCCGAAGAAAGGCTGAGCGGCCCGTGCGGATTCGCTCTGCCTGAAGGCGCTCCACCAACCGTAACTTCCATAACGAGACGGAATGAATACCGACTACCGCAAGCCGCTGCCGGGAACCACGCTCGACTATTTCGACACACGCGCTGCCGTTGAGGCGATCCAGCCGGGCGCTTACGACAAGCTGCCATATTGCTCGCGTGTGTTCGGTGAAAACCTGATTCGCCGCTGCGATCCGGCCACGCTGGAAGCCTCGCTGCGGCAGTTGATCGAACGTCGCAGCGATCTCGATTTTCCGTGGTTTCCCTCACGCGTGGTTTGCCACGACATTCTTGGTCAAACCGCGTTGGTCGATCTGGCCGGCCTGCGCGATGCGATTGCCGAACGCGGTGGCGATCCGGCGCTGGTCAATCCGGTGGTGCCGACCCAGCTGATAGTGGATCACTCGCTCGCCGTTGAGCACGCTGGCTTCGACAAGGATGCGTTCGAGAAAAATCGCGCGATCGAAGATCGACGCAATGAAGATCGCTTCCACTTCATCGAGTGGACCAGGAAGGCGTTCAAGAACGTTGACGTGATTCCGCCCGGCAACGGAATCATGCATCAGATCAATCTGGAACGAATGTCGCCGGTCGTGCATTCGCGTGACGGTGTGGCCTTCCCGGATACGCTGGTGGGTACTGATAGCCACACGCCGCATGTCGATGCGCTGGGTGTGATTGCGATCGGCGTTGGCGGGCTGGAAGCGGAAAGCGTGATGCTGGGTCGCGCGTCCTGGATGCGCACGCCTGACATCATCGGCGTGGAGCTCACCGGCAAGCCGCAACCGAACATCACCGCCACCGACATCGTGCTGGCTCTGACCGAATTCCTGCGTGCGCAAAAAGTGGTCGGTGCCTATCTGGAGTTCTACGGCGAAGGCGCAAGCGCGCTGACGCTTGGTGATCGCGCGACCATCTCGAACATGACGCCGGAATTCGGCGCGACCGCGGCGATGTTCTACATCGACGAGCAGACCATCACCTATCTGAAACTCACCGGTCGCCTGGACGAACAGGTGCGACTGGTCGAAACCTACGCGAAGCAAACCGGACTTTGGGCAGACGCGCTCAAGACCGCCGAATACGAGCGCGTATTGCACTTCGACCTGTCAAGCGTCGCTCGCAACATGGCTGGTCCGTCCAGCCCGCACAAACGCGTCGCGACCAGCGAACTCACCGAGCGCGGTATCGCAGCGGACTGGACCGAAACGCCGGGGCAAATGCCCGATGGCGCGGTGATCATCGCCGCGATCACCAGTTGCACCAACACCAGCAACCCGCGCAACGTCGTCGCCGCCGGCTTGATCGCACGCAACGCGAATGCGCGCGGGCTCACTCGCAAGCCGTGGGTGAAAACCTCGCTGGCTCCAGGTTCCAAGGCCGTGCAGTTGTATCTCGAAGATTCCGCGTTGCTGCCAGAACTGGAACAGCTCGGCTTCGGCATCGTCGGCTTCGCCTGCACCACCTGCAACGGCATGAGCGGAGCACTTGATCCGGCGATCCAGAAAGAGATCATCGAACGCGATCTCTATTCAACCGCCGTGCTGTCCGGCAATCGAAATTTCGACGGTCGCATCCATCCCTATGCCAAGCAGGCCTTCCTCGCGTCACCGCCACTGGTGGTCGCCTACGCGATTGCCGGCACGGTTCGCTTCGACATCGAGAAAGACGTGCTCGGTATCGACCACGACGGCAAGCCGGTGACATTGAAAGACATCTGGCCGACCGACGAAGAGATCGACTCCGTCGTTGCCGAGTTCGTCAAACCCGAGCAATTTCGCCGCGTCTACGACCCGATGTTCCGCATCGTCGTCGACAACGGCGAACGCATCAGTCCGCTCTACGACTGGCGCGAGATGAGCACCTACATCCGCCGTCCGCCGTATTGGGAAGGCGCACTCGCCGGCGAACGCAGCCTCACCGGCATGCGTCCACTCGCGGTGTTGCCGGACAACATCACCACCGATCACCTGTCGCCATCGAACGC
>JBATAQ010000270.1:0-2241 GCA_049661925.1 Dokdonella sp. | reverse complement strand
GTCGATGGCTAACAAGTCACTGCCGCCGAATGCGCGAATGGCCACGTCTCGGTCCGCGCCCAGCGTTGCCAGAGGAAGGTATTGGGCATTGCGCCCGGCGGCGTTTGCGGCAACGCAAGCGGCAATCAGCAGATGCGTCTTGCCGCTGGCGGCAGGTCCGGAAAGAAAAATCCACGACGCGCTTTCGATCGCCAACTGGCGAATGGCAGCAAGGGCGAGTTCGTTGCCGTCGCTGCTCAGGAAGTCGTCGAACGTTTGGTGCGCCGGCCAACGCAGGGCCAGCGGCAACTGCGGGGTCATTGGGCTTTCGGTTCGTCTGTGATGACGGCTGAGTCGACGATGATGACGCGTTCGCCGGTGGACTCGATTTCCGCCTGGGCGTGAGTCGGTGTCTCGTGGTCGACAATTACGGTTTTCCCCGCGCCGGCATCGCGTTGGTACAACTCGCTTTCGGTGTAGCGGTCGTAGAGATAGCGCAGCACCACCATCGCAACCGCCGCCACCGGCAACGCCACCAACACGCCGACGAAGCCGAAAAGTTCGCCGCCGGCGAGGATGGCGAACATCACTGCGACCGGATGCAAGCCGATGCTGTCGCCGACCATTTTCGGCACCAGTACATAGCCTTCCAGGGTCTGGCCGATCACGAATACGAGCGCCACCATCGCGATGTGAAAGAAGTCCTGGTATTGCACTACCGCGGCGATCACCCCCATCGCCAAACCAACGATGGCGCCCATGTACGGCACGAAGCTGATCAGGCCGGCGATCATGCCAATCAACGGACCCACGCTGATGCCGACCATCCACAGGCCGATGCCGTAGATCAAGCCGAGGATGATCATCACGCTGAGCTGGCCGCGCAGGAACGAGCTGAGGGTCTTGTCGGATTCGCGGGCGAGGCGGCTTACCGTCGGCTCCACCGAACGCGGGATCAGCGCGTGCACGCGGTCGACCAGCAGGTCCCAATCGCGCATCAAATAGAACGCGGCCACCGGGATGATGACCAGGTTGAGCATCCAGCCGACGATGGCCAGGCCGGACTTGGAAACCTTGGCGACGACGGTCGCCGCAACGCCGCCGGCCTCCTTCCAGTATTGCTGGAGCATGTCGGTGATCTGGCGCAGATCCGGGATTTCGACATCCATGCCCAGCCGGTCGCGAAACCACGGTGTCGCGTTGCCGCGGAACCAGTCGATCCACTTCGGCAACTGGCCAAGGAAATTGCTGATCTGGCGTTCGATCAGCGGCACCAGGCCGATCAATATTCCGGCGAACACAAGAGTCAGCAGCACGAACAACAGGCTGACCGCGAGCGTGCGACTCATTCCCCAGCGCTCGAAGCGCTCGACCAGCGGATTGAACAAATACGCGAACAGCGCCGCGACGATGAACGGTGTCAGCGACGAGCCCAGCATGTAGAGCACGAACACGACGACGGCGATCAGGATCAACCACTTCCAGCGTACGTCGATGGATTCCCTTTGTGCATTCATGGCGCTGCGTTCCGATGTTGGCGACGTTGCTTCAAGGCGCGCCGGGCCTGTCCACCCCAGCGCAGGACATAGTGCAGACCGCTGGCGACGCATAGCAAGGCGGTCGCGACGATCATGGCAAGTTCGAGCGCATCCGGCGCTGGCCAAACGTGTGCCAGCTGCAGCAAGATCAGCAACACCAGCAATAGCTGGAACACGGTGGTGATTTTCGACAACATGCTGGGTGACGCGTCGAACGGCCCGACCCAATAGTGGTAAGTCACGGCGCCGGCGACGATCACCAGATCACGACTGACGATCAGCAACGTCAACCACAGCGGTATCGCGCCAATCATGGTCAGCACAACGAACGAGACGATCAGCATCAACTTGTCGGCGAGTGGATCAAGGATGCCGCCCAGGCGACTTTGCCAACCAAAGCGCCGCGCCAGCAAACCGTCCAGCGCATCCGTGACCGCAGCAATGAAGCTGATGCAGAGCGCGGCCGTGTAATCGTGTTGGAGCACGCGCAGGGCCAGCAACGGCACCAGCAACATGCGCAGGATGGTCAGCGCATTGGGCAGGTGGCGCAGGTTGGTAGGCGTCGACATGCTTCGCTCAGCGCGCGAAACCCAGCGGTGCATCAACGCCGTCGCTGGCGGTTGCCCTGACGACCCTCAACAGCGAACTGCTGCCGATCGCGTCGAGGAATCGTGGCAGGTCGGCGGCCAGTTCCAGATGCATGCGGACCGTTTCGCCGTTGGCC
>JBATAQ010000269.1:0-2331 GCA_049661925.1 Dokdonella sp. | reverse complement strand
CGCGGTCGCTGGATGGCGGGCTCGGGCGGAGGCGCTGAAGGTGAGTGCATCGGACCAGGCCGTGCTGGCCGCCGTGATCGATCCGACTCGGTAGACGCCTTCTCGGAAGCCCGCGCTTCGATGGCCGCCATTGAATGCCAGTCCGCGCAATCCGTTCGCACCCGATCAATTATTGGCGCGACGATACAATTCCTGGTGCGGCGTTCGGATTGTTTCGCTGTCATTCCATCACTTCCCAATGTCCGCCTTTCTGCGGGCCGATGTAGCGCAGGCGCCCTTGCTCGCGGAGCTTGCGCGCAGCGCGTTCGACCGCACTGGTGGATTTGCCGATGGCGACGGCAGCCTGCGCCAAGGTCAGTTCGGGCTGCGCATGCAACAGAGCGAGGATGCGATCTGGCATTTCGACAGGTCGCTCGACCCGCTTTTCTGCCGTCTTTTTCACCAGCGTTTTCACCGGCGTTTTAACCAGCGTTTCCGCGCCTACTGCCTCCCGCAATGAGTCCGCGATGGCATCAAGCATGAAGGTGACAAAGGCGCTGCAATCCGACGCCGCGTCGGACTCGGAAAGAACCCGATAATAAGCAGACTGGCGTTGCTGAATTACCGACTCAACCGGCAGGTAAGCCAGCATCGGCTGCCAGCGTGACAGGATCAGCGTCTGCCAAAGCCGGCTGATGCGGCCGTTGCCGTCACTGAACGGATGGATGAAGGCCAGTTCGTAATGGCAGGCAGATGACGCGATCAAAGGATGCGCGTCCGTCCGCTTCAGCCAGCCCAGCAGTTGCTTCATCAGGCGCGGCAACTGGCTGGATGGCGGTGCCATGTGGACCAGATTGCGACCGCGATAAATGCCGACGTCACCAGCGCGCAACTGGCCGGCATCGTCGGCGAGGCCGTGGAGCAGCAGTCCATGCGCTTCCAGCAAATGATCGAGTTTCGTCGGGTTCCAGCGCGGCAACGCATCGTAGGCGGCGAACGCGTTGCGCACTTCCTGCACTTCGCGCGGCGGACCGAGCACGCGCTTGCCATCCAGCACCGCCGTCACCTGTTGCAGTGACAACGTGTTCTGCTCGATCGCCAGCGACGCCTGCACGCTGCGTATGCGATTGCTTCGAAGCAGCCGCGGCAACAACGCGTCGCGTTGCGCCTGCTTCCACCGACCCAGCCACTCACTGATCTCCGCCACCTTCGAAAGCATGGCGTGATCGAGTTGGAATGGCGGGTGGTAGGTGGTCATTTCTGGCGAAAACTAGATAGCGCTACGCATCTGCCCCACCATGAACGGCGCGCGTTGCCTTGTCGAGGGGAATGACGACGAACCCTACGCCGGCGTGTACGCATTGGCCGTTCGCATCTTCCAGAAACCCAACGAACTGCTGGTAGCGGGCATCGACAGCATCGAAGGGCACGTCGATGAAGAGATGGCCTGTGTATGGATACTCCAACATGCCCGGCGACAACCACGGAAAGCATCGCACGCTGCGAATACCGTTGCGCGCCAGCCAGTCGACGATCAGCTGGCGCGTCGCGTCCTCTCGCCATTGCACATCTCGCCCCGCGTCACTCAGGTTCGCGTTCGCGCCGACGTCGCAGAACGACAGCATCAGAACATCGCGCTGCAATCGGCGGGCTATCGCATCGATGGGTTCAAGGAGCACGGACATGGTCAATTCAATTGGCTGGCGTCAACGACGACGGTTCCTTCGCGCGCTGGGTCGAGGTTGAGGTCATGGCGTAGCGGAATACGATGCAATCGGTTGCGCGCAAATACAACCATGGCGGAGATTACTTCGGTACACGACCAAGCTTCTCCATCAGTAGACCACTGCTATGCGACACGGCGTGTCGCATCGACGCAGGATACTTAGCTTCAATCTCGTTTCAGGCCATACGCCGAACCGATGCTGCTGCTTCCCGACATGACTATCTTGACGCGCTGGGCCGATAGCGCCGATCCGCCGCGCGTGCTCGTGCTCGCAACATCGGCAATAGCTGTAGCCGCGTTAACCAACTGGCCAGAGTGGATGGGCTTGGGTGACTTCGGCGATGCTCACCCTCAAGCGAACGTCATCGGCGCGTGGCAGCCAGATCTGGTGATCTCGTTGTGCCACGCCGACGCTCACGACGGCGACGTGCCATGCCCCACACCATCACCTGCGCTGCGATTCCGATTTCCCAAGGTGCTCGATCACGGTGTCGTCTTGGAACGGATAGTGACGCCATATCAACCGCTCGACATCGACCCCAAAACCCTCGCTCAGTGGCTACGCGATACCTGTTGTGCCGTCGTCGCCGGCGTCTTCCTGCCCGGCATGCTCTGCGTGGATTTCG
>JBATAQ010000268.1:0-1897 GCA_049661925.1 Dokdonella sp. | reverse complement strand
TTGGTCGGTCGCTTCCAGCCCGGGATCATGGTCTGGCGACCGCGGGCGACGGTGAGTTCGCCGGCGGGTGCGTTCCGATTGATCACAGAACCCGCGCCGATGGTCGCATCTCGACCGATCGTCACCGGTGCGACGAGGGCGCTGTTGGAGCCGATAAAGACGCCGTCCTCGATCTTCGTGACGTGCTTGTTTGCGCCGTCGTAATTGCAAGTGATCGTGCCGGCGCCGATGTTGACGTCTGCACCGATGTCGGCGTCGCCAATATATGAAAGATGGTTGGCTTTCGATCCGGCGCCGAGGCGCGCCTTTTTCAGCTCCACGAAATTTCCAACGTGTGCGCCTTCGTCGAGTTGCGTGCCGGGGCGCAGTCGCGCGAACGGGCCGATGGTGCACGGGCCGGCAGTGACAACGCCGTCGAGGTCGCAGTGTGAAAGCACGCGAGTGCCGGGGCCGAGATGCGAATCGCGGATGCGGCAGAACGGACCGATGCTGACGCCATCGTCGAGCTCGACCTGGCCTTCGAGGATCACGTCGATGTCGATCTCGACATCGCGGCCGACGCTGACGCTACCGCGCTGATCAAAGCGGACCGGGTCGGAAAAGCGCACGCCCTGCGCGGCGAGTTCGGTGGCGCGGTGGCGCTGGTAGATGCGCTCGAGACCAGCCAGCTGCCACGGATCGTTGGCACCGAACACTTCCTGCGGATTCATGCAGATGCTGGCCGACGCGGGCGTTCCATCTGCCGTCGCCATCGCGAAGATGTCGGTGAGGTAATACTCGTGCTGCGAGTTGTCGTTGCGTAGTGCGTTCAACCAATCGCGCAAACGGGTCGAGTCGGCGACCAGGATCCCTGTGTTGACGCAGGTGAGGGCGCGTTGTTCGGGCGTGCAATCACGCTCTTCGACGATGGCGCGGACGCGACCGATGCCGTCGCGAACAACGCGGCCGTAACCGAACGGGGCGTCGAGCATGGTGACCAGTGCGATCAGCGCCGCGTCGTCCATCAGCAAGCTGCGCAATGTCGCCAGGCCAATCAACGGTACGTCTCCGTAGAGAACCAGCAAGCGCGCGCCATCGGGCACGTCGCGGATGGCGATCTGCAGTGCGTGGCCGGTGCCAAGACGCTCGGATTGATGGACCCAGGTGAGGTCGTTGAGGTCGGTCGCGGCAGCGCGAACCTGGTCGCCGAGGTGTCCGTAGACAATCTGGATACGCACCGGCCGCAGTGCGCGTGCGGTTTCAAGGACGTGCGCCAGCATCGGCCGACCCGCCAGCGGCATCAACACCTTGGGACGAGCGGAGTTCATTCGCTTGCCCTCGCCAGCGGCGAGAATGACGATGTGCAGTGGCAAAGGCGCTTTCGCGGACATGGCTGGGACCGTTGGTGACAAGCTGGATAAGTTACCGCAAAGCGGGGGTGGGATGAATGGTTGGGTGGTGGATTTGGATGCAATTCCACCCGAACATTCGCGCGAACCTCACTTTCTCCTCATCCCCGCGAAGGCCAGACTGCGAAGGCAGGATGCCGAAGCGAACATGCGCATCGCGGATGGCCCGTAGGGCGCGCGAGAGACCTCGCGCGTCATGACGACGATATTTTTTGAGGGAACTTGCGGCCGGCGAAACTTTGCGGTCACCGAAAAAAAGAACGCCGGCACTGGGCCGGCGTCTCATTGAACCCGTGTAGCGAAACCCGGTCAGTGCTTCAGATTGCGACGCAAACGCTCCATCGCCTGCAACTGGGCCATGGCTTGGGCGAGTTGCGCTTGCGCTTCGGCAATCTCGATCGCGCCGGTGCGGTTGGCAATGGCGGCCTCGGCTTCTTCCTTGGCGCGGCGGGCGGCGGCTTCGTCGAGGTCGGCGGCTCGGGCGGCGGTGTCGGCGAGGATGGTGACCA
>JBATAQ010000267.1:0-16679 GCA_049661925.1 Dokdonella sp. | reverse complement strand
TTGCGGGCAAGCGCCTCGCGGCCACGCTTCAGTAGCTGTTCTGCCGCCTTGGCCAGCCCGCTGCGGGCGACTTCGTTGTCCTGTTCCAGTTCGCGGGCGCGCCGGAACGACTCCAGCGCCGCATCGTCGCTGCCGTCGATGCGACCTTCGGCAAGCGCGCGACTGCCTTGGTCGAGTAGACGGTTCAACTGCGTTTCCGGCAACAAGGCGCGCAAACCATCCTGGTTGAACCACGCAGCACCAAAGGCCGCGAGCAGTACCAACACGATCAAAGCCGGCACGACGGCCGACACTTGCGAACGCTTGCGTGGGAGCGAGCGTGGCGGTGCGCGCTGCGCCAGCGCGTCGTCCAGTCCTTCCAATGTGCCCAGCTCCGGTTGCTGGCGGGACTCCGGAGCGAGCCAAGGCTCGGCCTGCGCATTGATCGGTTCGACCGCGTCAATCCGGGAGGTTGCTTTCGAAACCGCGAGCGCTCGTTCCAGTTCACCAACGGCTACGACGACCTGCTCACCGGTCTGGAATCGTTGCGCGGGCTGCTTCGCCAACAGACGGTCCAGCAACGGTTGCGCAATGGATACATCGCCGGGTAACTGCGGCAACGGTTCGTCGATATGGCGCAAGCCCAGCGCGACCGAATCGTTGGCGTCGTACGGAACTCGACCGGTCAGCAATTCGTAAAGGATGATGCCCAGCGCATAGAGGTCAGCGCGGCCGTCGACGTCGCCAGCGCTCGCCTGTTCCGGGCTCATGTACTGCGGCGTCCCGATTACCGTGCCGGCAAGGGTGATCCGTGCTGCTGCCGGATTGGTGCGCACGATGCCGAAGTCGGTCAGCACGGCCGAACCGTCTTCGCGCAACAGCAGGTTGTCGGTTTTCACGTCACGATGGACGAAGCCCTGGCCATGCACGTAGCCAAGTGCGCCAGCAATCTCGCGCACCACGCGCAAGGCGAATTCCAGTGTGCGAGGCGTATGGTGCTGGTCGAGCACCGCGCCGCCCGCGAGGTATTCCATCGCCAGGTAATGGCTGTTGCCGACATGGCCGACGTTGTGGATAGCAACAATGTGCGGGTGCGAAAGTCGCGCCGCGATCCGCGCTTCACGCAGGAAGCGCGCCGCGAAACCGCTGTCCGCCAGCAAGGCCGGCGACATCACCTTCAGCGCGACTTCGCGATCCGCCGCGATATCACGCGCCAGGTAGACGGTCGCCATGCCGCCGCTACCCAGCGGTCGCAGCATTTGGTAGCCGGGAATCTCGATCATCGCAGGCCGGCGCGTGAGGTACTCATGCCCCAGTCTGCGCAGCGATCCTTGACCGCGCAAGCATCAAGACTGTCGCCGCGCCTCGGTGATATTGGCGACCCCAAGCAACCGACCCAGCAATGCGTCCAGTTGCGCATGATCGTTGACACGCAAGCTGTAACGCATCTCGGCGATGGCGTGGCTCGGGTCGACCCGGTGATTGACCGCAATCACGTGGACGTTCGCGGCGGCGATCACGTTGGTGACATCCTTCAGCAACCACTTCCGATCGTAGCCACGCAACTGGATATCGACGTCGAAATGTTTCGCGCGCTTGCCACTCCAATGCACGTCGATCACCCGATTGGCGTCCAGCGCACGCTGCTTGGCAAGTTGCGGGCAATCCAGCCGATGCACGCTGATGCCGCGTCCACGCGTGATAAATCCGCAGACGGGATCACCGGGCAATGGTTGGCAGCAGCGCGCCAGCGACGTCAGCAGGTTGCCGACGCCATCGACGATGATGGAGCTACCACCTTTCGTGATCGCTGCCGTCGGTACGCGCGGCGCAGGTAACGGAGCGTCAACATCCAACAGCAATCGCGCGACGTGGCCGGCAGTCAGGTCACTGACGGCCACGGCGACGCAGACATCGTCCAGCGTTGGCATGTCGAGCTTGCCCGGCAGCCGATCCAGCTCGGTCTGGGCGATGCCCAAACGGCGAAATTCACGCTCCAGGGTGCCGCGGCCTGACGCGATGTTCTGATCGCGATCGATCTGCTTGAACCACGAGCGCACTTTTTCACGAGCGCGAGTCGTGTTGAGGAATCCGTGATGCGCCGACAACCAGTCGCGGCGTGGTTCCAGGTTCTTGCCAGTCAACACTTCGACGATGTCGCCGGTTAGCGGCTGGTGGGTCAGGGGAACGATCCGATCATTGACCTTGGCTCCGCGACAACGATGGCCGACGCTGGTGTGGACCCGATAGGCGAAGTCGAGCACGGTCGCGCCACGCGGCAGGTCACGCACATCGCCACCAGGAGTCAGCAGATAGACGCGGTCATCGAGGGTATTGGTGCGGAAATCGGCCAGCAGGGCAGCATCGTCGTCGCTGTCATCCTTGCCATCGAGCAATTGGCGCATCGCGCTGATCTTGCGCTCGAACTGAGCGTCGGCATTGCCACCTTCCTTGTAACGCCAGTGTGCGGCGACACCGAGTTCGGCGTGCTCGTGCATGTCTGGGGTCCGAATCTGCACTTCCAGGATCAGGCCGCCCGGACCGGTCACGGCCGTGTGCAAAGACTGGTAGTGGTTGCCCTTGGGATTGGCAATGTAGTCGTCGAACTGGCCGGGAACATACGGCCACAGCGCGTGGACCACGCCGAGCGCCGCGTAGCAGGTCGCCACGTCGCGCACCATCACGCGCATCGCGAGCAGGTCGTGCAACTGCGAGATGTCGTCGTTCTTGCGTTGCAGCTTCCGCCAGATCGAATAGATGTGCTTTGGCCGACCGGACATCTGAGCGTCGATGCCTGCCTTGGACAGCGCCTGCATCAGCGTGTGTTGTGTGGAAACGATCCATGCATCGCGATCACCGCGTCGCTCGTCGAGCAGCCCGGCGATGCGCCGATACGCAACCGGTTGCAGGAAACGGAACGCCAGATCCTCCAGCTCCCATTTCAACTGGCGGATACCGAGGCGATTGGCCAGCGGGGCGTGGATATCGGCGGCCAGCTTCGCCAGCCGCAGCTTTACTTCGGCAGGTGCATTGAGCGCATGGCGCATCGACACCAGGTGTCGCGCCAGCAGGATGAAGATCACCCTCAGGTCGCGAACGCTGGCCAGCAAAAGTCGCCGCAGGCCTTCGGCGTTGCTGCCGCTGGTGCTCGCGTGCAATGTCCAGACCCGTTCGGCCGCACGCTGTCCCTGCACCAGTGCGGAGACGCTCGCGTTTGCCACGGCTCCACCGGAAACGTCCGGGCAGTCGTGGTGGATGGCCGCAGCGAGCGTCTCGTCGTCCATGCTCAATTCATCGAGCAGGCGCAGTAATTCGACTAGCTGTTCACCAGCGGCCGCATCGCGCTGTTGCGCGGACGGGGGGCCATCGCGTTGGCGAATGGCATCAACAAGAACGCCGGCGGGGGGGCCGCCGGCGTTTCGTGACGCGAGCCATGTCGCCAGTGCGGCGACAGGCTCGGGATGTACGCGCTGCTCGGTCAGTTCGCCACCGCGATGCGAACCTTGAAGCTGGCTGGCACCAGTGGGGCGGGTGTGCCGTCGTCGACGATGTTGACGTCGCAAAGTACTGCCTGACCCGGCTGGGCGGCACCGCTCAGGCCGTAGCTCAAGTTGTAACCACCCTTGATGCCGCTGGGCAGGATGCGGGGACCCGGGTTTGAACCAAACGAACCAGAGAAGAAGGTGGCCGGATCGGCTCCTCCCTCACCAACACAGGCGATATTGGCACCCTGCGGACCCGCTACCGTGAGAATACTTGCGGTCTGGAGTGCAAGCTCATCCTGCGCATCGATCGGCCCGGGGGCGACGCCAGTCAGGAAATTGTTCACCCCGGCGCAGGCTGGGCCGGGCGCACCGAACGAGCAGGTCAGCGTCGAAACCGCGTTGACGCCCGAACCGATCGGTGCCGGTGTCGCCGTGTAGACGGGTGTCGAGTTGCTGGTCGACGTAACCACCAGGGAAATCGGCAAATTAGCCGTGGACTGGTTCAAACTGTCGGTTGCAGTCAGGGTGATATCGGCGGTCACACCGTCACGCGGTGCCGTTGTGGCGAAGTTGGTGAACCCACCCGGAGGCGCAAACGATACATTGCATGTGCGCGTAGGCGCCGTCGGTTGTGGCGTGGCCAATCCGCAATCGACCAGGGCCGGGAACGTGCCCAATGTGCCGAAGCGAACCGTTGCCATGGCGTGAAGCAACATGCCGGCGGTCTCGATCGTGTCGTCGCTGATCGTGAAGCTGGCGTTCGCCATGCCGGTGATCTTGTCGGCCTGGAACTGGCTCGGAATCTGGTTGAACACCGGTGCCTGGTCGCTGATCGTCGCCGTGCCGGCGCTGACGTTGTCGCCCAGGTTCTGCTCGAGGCTGCGCACTGGCGCTTCCGGAAACAGCGCAGACAAGACCAGCGGTCCGGCGGTTTGCTGCAGGTTGAGAATAGTGACACCAGCCAGACCGCCCCGCACCACACGAATGCGACCGTTGGTCGGCGTGGCAGGGGAACCGGTAATCGTCACATCCACCGTGCGGGAGTTGTTCGTCGGCCCGGCGCAAGCCGTCGATGCCTGGTTCAAGGTTGAACACCACAAGGTGTTCGGGGAAAACTTCAGGCTATTGTAGCCATCGCGCAACGTGTACTTTGCGGCACCGGCCGGCAAGTGGTAGTCGATGTAATAGGTATAGACAACATTGGTGAACGCATCAGTCGTCAGGCTGGCAACGCGCACCGCTGCGCACGAGTCGCTGTTGGTGTTGGTACAGTTGACGACCGGCGGCGTATCGAAGCCTTCCACGAACAGCCCGTTGAACGAGTTGACGCGGTTGCCTGCCGAGTTGGTCACGAAGCAACCCAGCGTGCCGGGTGCGGCGGTCTTGTTGACTTCGACGCTGCCTCCGCCGTAGCGGAACGAACGCACGTCGTTCAAAACGATTGGATTGTTGGCGACGTTGACTGCGCCAAATTCGAAACCGGCATTGGCTGGTTGCACGAGCACCGACGTCGGCACCGGGGAACCCTGTAGCCACGTCGTATTGGCACACAACAGGTATCCCGTCAACGGCGTGACACTGACCGCCGCGCCGGTATAGTTGAACATGCTGAGATCAGCGACGGCCTCTTCGCCCACCGTCAGCATGAGCGGGGTCTGCGCCATGGCGGGTAGCGCGACGATCAGGGCGACAGCGCTCATGGCACCGACCCAGGTACGACGGATGCGTCCCAAGACTTTGTCGTTCATCAAATTACTCTCTAAGATTAAGCGGGCGCGTCGGACAGATTTCGTTCATTCCCTATACGGGATTACGTTCGAAATCTGAAGAGTGTCTGGACTTGCGGCACAAGAATTCCGACCTGCGGTGCTAGACTGCCTCGAGTCCAGTGTAGTCGATCTTTAGCAACAGTTCACCATTAACATAATGTTATTCAAGCACTTTCTGGCAAGAGCTACCTGTTAAATCAGCTAATTGCTGCTCTGCAGCACCGCGCTACCACGACTGTGTGACACCGCGTCGCACCAGCCGATTCGCTGAACAAATTCCCTGACCCGCCAACGACCGAGCAAGTCCATGTCCAAATACCGCACTATTTCCCCGCTAGTCGCGTTCGCGAGCGCCGTACTTTGCCTGCTGGCTGCAGGTGCATCGGCGCAGTCAACGACCAGCACGCTTGAAGAGCGGATGTCGCAAAAGGACTTCGAAGCATCCGGGCTCAATCGCCTGACGCCAGCGGAGTTGTCCCACTTGAACGCGTGGCTGGGCGCTCGCCCCGTCGTGGCAGGTTCGAACGGCAATTTCATCTCGGAACCAATGTTTTACCCGGAAAGCAGCGCGCGCCAACCTATCACCGCCCGTATTGTCGGCCAATTCCAAGGCTGGCGTGGCAAGACGCGGGTCACGTTGGACAACGACCAGGTCTGGGAGCAGGCCGAATCGGGTGCCGTCGGTGACGTTCTGATGACCGATCCGGAAGTCAGCATCAAACCGATGATGCTTGGCAGCTGGTTGATGAACGTCAAAGGCTGCGGTTGCAGCGTCCGCGTCAAGCGCGTCGAGTAGCACAGCCGATCACGCCCTTGAACAAGAAAAGGCCAGCATCATGCCGGCCTTTTCTTGTGTAAGAACCGAAAGATCAGCCGCCGTTTGCGGCCTTGTCGATCTGTTCCAGGCGGCTGAGCATCTGGTCCGGCGGCAGGTAGCCGCCCAGCTTGGTGCCGTCCTGCGCGTAGACGGCCGGTGTGCCGTCGACGCCGAGGTCAACACCCAACTGAAATTGGTCGGCGATGGGGTTGTCGCACTTCAGCGGCGAGGGCTCCGAGCCTGCTTTCGCGGCCGTGAAGGCCCCATTGCGGTCCTTGGCGCACCACACCGAAACCGCCTTGTCGTAGGACGGAGTGTTCAAGCCCGAGCGTGGGAAGAACAAATAGTCCACTTCGATGCCCTTGGCGTTGTAGTCGGCAATTTCCGAGTGGAGTTTGCGGCAGTAGCCGCAATCGATGTCCGTGAAAACGGTGACCTTGTACTTTGGCTTCGATGCCGGCGCGAACACCAGGTGTTGCGACGCGGGAATGGACGCAAGCTTGGCGGTGCGTGCCTTGCCGAGGCGCTGTTCGGACAGGTCAACCTTGTTGGTCGCGTCGTAAAGGCCGCCCTGCATCAGATATCGACCGTCGTTGCTGACGTAGACCATGTGGCCGCCCATCAGCACCTGCTGGAAACCGGCCATTGGCGCGGGCTCGATCGCATCGATCGTTGCATTGGGGACCAGCTTCATCACACTTGCGCGGACGGCGTCCTGGGCGGGGTCACTGGCGGCTTGGGCAATCGCGGCGGTGAGTGCGAGCGCGGCGAGGGCTATGGTGGCATTACGAATCATTGGATTTCCTTGAAGTCGCTGGTATGAATGAGGGGGGCTGCGGAATCAGGTGGATTCGGAGGTGGGGTCGGTCAAGAATCTGTACGTCCCGAATCAGTTCCGGGCCTTGGCCAGGGCGGCGCGGCGATCAAGTTCCGCAGCCAGTTTTTCGGGAACCATCGCAATCTCGGCGGCAACTTGGGTGCCGTCGTCGGCGAGGATGGTCGGCGTACCAATGACGCCGGTTGACTGGGCGACCTGGGTGGTTTCGGCAATCGGATTCGAGCACTTGGCCGGGGTCACTTCATGACCGCTCATGGCCGCCGTGAACGCGCTCTTGCGATCCTTGGCACACCACACCGCTTCCGCCTTCTTGTCTGCACCGGGATGGATATCCAGCGGATAGAAAACGTAGTTGACGGTGATGCCCTGCGCATTGAACGCCGCCACTTGATCGTGGAAACGCCGGCAGAACGGGCAGTCGATGTCGGTAAAAACAGTAACCGAATGGCGCGGGTTGTCCGGAGCGAAGATGATCTTCTTGTCATCGCCCAGCGCATTCACCGCCGCCAGCCGCATGCGTGCCCGTGAGGTTTCGCCAACGTCGCGCTGGTTCGGCAGGTCGTAGGCGTTGCCGTTGAGCACGTAGCGGCCATCCTTGCTGACGAAGACCACCTTGCCGCCAGCAACTACATCGTAGAAGCCGGGGATGGCGGACTCCTGGGCGGCATCGACGCGCACGTCCAAACCCAGCGCTTTTAGCGCGCTGCGAGCGGTTCCGATGGGCGTTTCTGCCGCAGCGTGGGAAGCGACGATCAATCCGGCGATGAGTAGCAGAGTGCGCATCAAGTGCCTCGGTATAGGGGCCAGCCGGCAGGGACATGCCGCAGACAGGACTGGAACTGACCCCGCCTGACGCAGAATGGTTCCAGCTTTTTTTGTGCCATGTCGATCAACAGCATCATCAGCTTCATCAGCCCCGTGGATGGTGGCGTTCATGCAGGCGCTTGAGGCCTTCTTTTGCGACCAGTGTGTAGATTTGCGTCGTCGTCAACGAGCTATGGCCCAGCATCATTTGCAGGGCACGCAGATCGGCGCCGTGATTGAGCAAATGGGTTGCGAACGAGTGGCGCAGCACATGCGGTGAAACTCGCCCGGCCGGAATGCCGGCGACCAGTGCGTATTTTTTTATCACCAGCCAGAACATCTGCCGGGTCATGCCGGCGCGACGCTGGGTGACGAACAGCGCATCGGCCGGTCCGCCCTTCAGCATCGCAGGTCGAGCATCGCGCACGTAGCGCTCCAGCCAGTCGGCTGCGACTTCGCCGAGTGGCACCAGGCGTTCCTTGCCACCTTTGCCGATCACGCGCACCAAGCCTTGTCTCAGATTGACCTGGCCGGCACGCAGTTCGACCAGTTCGCTGACTCGCAAGCCGGTCGCATACATCAACTCGATCATCGCGCGGTCGCGCAGGCCCAGCGGCGTATCGACATCGGGTGCGCCAATCAGGCGCTCGATATCGGTCTCGGGCAGTGCCTTGGGCAGGCTGCGTGGCAGTTTCGGCGCGTCGACCAGCAGGGTCGGATCGCTGGCGAGGTCGCCGTCTCGCAGTTGCAGTCGATAGAACTGGCGCAGGCTCGACAGCAGACGTGCGTTCGACCGCGCCGTGTATTTCGCGTCGGAACGATCGGCGAGATAGCGCTGGACGTGCTCGCGATTGGAATCGGCCAGTTTTGCAGAGTGCTCACCCAGCCAGCGCGCGAATCCTTCGAGATCGCGGCGGTAGCTGCTGAGAGTATTGTCGGAAAGTCCCAACTCGCTCCACAGCCGCGTGCTGAAACGGACGATGGCCGCTGCATCTTGATCAGCGACTCGACTCTTGGGATTCGCAGGCGAAGTCTTTCCGCTCAACAGCGTTCACCTCGCGACTTCTCATGCAGAGCGATGAAGTCGTCGACTGACAAGCCGGCAATCAGTGAACCAATCGCGGACAGCGGTAGCTTGTCCAGCGATTTGAAACGCAGGCACGACTTGCCCAGATCGATCTTCAGACCGGCGTCGGCGTGCGCGGCGCGCAGCAGATTTTCCTGATCGCGATCCATATAAACGAAAGGCAGGTAGAGCGCGTAGTTGCTTTTCTGTGCGGCCAGCGCAACAACCATCAACGGCTGCTGATTGTAGGTGTCCCGATAGCGCGCCAGCGGAACGGCCCAGACGATCATCCCGTAACCCATGCCCTCAACGTAGCCTTGCGGGAGATGTAAATTGATCTCGTCGCGGACAGCAGCAATCACCGCCCGGCGCGGTTCCGCCAATTCGGCTAGATAGTTCTCGGCTGTCGTTGCTGCGCTGCTGGCCACGTTCCTGAACTCCTGCCGTATTCGCCGGCGAAATCGCCGATCTACTTCTTGCCCGACTTGCCGCCCTTGGCTAGCACCGGAAACTTCGACTCGTCATAGCCGCCGACGTCAAAGCTTAGCGTCTGCTTGCCGCTGTCCCGTGATTGCAGGTCGATGCTGATCTTCTTCGCTTTCTGCATCTTTGCGATGAAGCCTTTCTCGTCCTTGATGAAGATGGCCGGCTCGCCGGTTTCGGGCAGATAGGCGGCAATGGTCGTCGCCTCGCCGTCAAACGTCGCCGGCAGTTTGCAGACCCCCTTGCAGGCGAAACCCTTGCCGTTGCCAAAGATGTAGACGCTCAACCCCCAGGCCGAATGGCGACGCAGGATCAGGCGCACGCGATCATTCGCGCCGCCCTCATTGCTGTAGATCGACGCGGTGTTCTGGGTACCGCCCGATTCCGCCACGCTGTTCTGGTAGATCCACAAGCGCGACATGCGCTTTTCTTCGCTGGCGGTTTGGCCCTTGGCCTTCACCTCGCTCAACGTCTTGCGCACTTCGGTGGCCTGCTCGGTGTCGGGAAAGCGCTCCACGATGCCATCGCCGATTTCGCCGGCCAGCTCGAAACTCTCCGATTCCAGCAGCTGCTGGTACATCGCGTACTCCTGCAGCAACTGTGTATTGACGACAGGCTGCGCAGGTTGTGCCGGCGGCGCGGCGGGTCTGGAACACGCGCTCGCCGAAAGCGCAGCAGCGACCATGACAGCGAACAGGTAGGTGGAGTGGATCATCGGCAAGTCCGGTTGAAAGGCGTCATTCAAGCGTGGCGCGGCCTGCCGGGCATTGCAAGCAGTCGACGGCCGCTTCGTGCTTGTGAGGCATGGCGACGCTGGTAACCTTGCAGCCCGCTTACGCGATGTCGCCATGTCTGCCGGTTTCGTTCATCTGCACGTCCACAGCGAGTATTCGCTGGTCGACTCGACTATTCGCATTGACGAATTGGTCGCCGCCTGCGTGGCCGCAGGCATGCCGGCAGTCGCGCTTACCGACCAGTCGAACCTGTTTGCAGCGATCAAGTTCTATCAGGCGGCGGAATCCGCCGGGATCAAGCCGATCATCGGTTGCGATGTCTGGATTACCGATCCCTCCGATCCCGACAAACCGACCCGGCTGACCTTGCTCTGCCAGAATCTGGATGGCTATCGAAACCTGTCGCGGTTGATTTCACGTGCCTGGTCGGACGGTCGTCGCGGCGACCACGCCGCCGTCCATCCCGACTGGTTGCTGGATTGGAATGAAGGCCTGATTGCGCTGGCTGGACGCGAAAGCGAAATCGGCCGCTGCCTGCTCTCCGGCAACGACGAACTGGCCCACGCCAGCGCATCGGCCTTGCTGCGATTGTTTCCGGATCGGCTTTATCTGGAACTGGTCCGCAGCGAACGCAGCGATGAGGAAACCTTCATCGCCGCCGCCATCGCCCTCGCGGGCGTGCAGGAGATCCCGGTCGTCGCCAGCAACGACGTGCGCTTTCTTGAACGCGACGATTTCGAAGCGCACGAAGCACGAGTCTGTATCCGCCAGGGACGCGTGCTGGCCGATCCACGCCGTCCGCACGACTACTCGCCCGAGCAGTCGCTGAAATCACCGCAAGCGATGGTCGATCTTTTCATCGACATTCCCAGCGCGGTCGAGAACGCGATCGAGCTGGCCCGTCGCTGCAATCTCGAATTCAAATTCGGCATTTATCACCTGCCCGATTTCCCGGTGCCGCCCGACCAGACCCTGGCGAGCTGGATTGCTGCCGAAGCGCAGCGCGGACTTGAAGCGCGCCTCGCACGCTGGCCAGCGGCGCGCGGTTTCAGTCGAGAAGACTACGACCAACGCCTGCAACGCGAAGTCGACGTGATCGTGCAGATGGGTTTCCCCGGCTACTTCCTGATCGTCGCCGACTTCATCAACTGGGCCAAGCGCAACGACATCCCGGTCGGACCGGGGCGCGGCTCGGGTGCGGGTTCGCTGGTCGCCTACGCGCTTGGCATCACCGACATCGACCCTTTGCGCTACGGATTGCTGTTCGAGCGATTCCTGAATCCCGAACGCGTCTCGATGCCCGACTTCGATATCGACTTCTGCATGGATGGCCGCGATCGCGTCATCGATTACGTCGCCGACAAATACGGTCGCGACCAGGTCAGTCAGATCATCACCTACGGCACGATGGCGGCGAAGGCCGTGTTGCGCGACAGCGGTCGCGTGCTCGGCATGGGCTACACCCAAGTTGATCGCATTGCGAAAACCATTCCGTTGAAGCCGCTCGATATTTCGCTCGAAGATGCGCTAGGCCGGAGCGAAAAAGCGCAGCGCGAACCGGACCGCATCTCGGCCGACTTGCGCGAAGCCTACGCCAGCGACGACGATGTTCGCGAACTGGTCGACCTCGCTCTCAAGCTCGAAGACCTCACCCGCAACGCGGGCAAGCACGCAGGTGGCGTCGTCATCGCGCCATCAGCACTGACCGATTTCGTCCCGCTGTATTGCGAGGAAGGTGGCGCTGGCGTGGTCACCCAGTTCGACAAGGACGATGTCGAAACGATCGGCCTTGTGAAGTTCGACTTCCTCGGTTTGCGCACGCTGACCATCATCGATTGGGCGGTGAAGGCGATCAATTTGCGACGTGCCCGCGAAGGCAGCGATGCGCTCGATATCGCGGCTCTGCCGCTTGACGACGCGAAGACCTACAAGCTCTTCGCGACGGCGACCACAGTTGCCGTGTTTCAGTTCGAATCAGCTGGCATGCAACGTCTGCTAAAGCAGTCAAAGCCGAGCCGCTTCGAAGACCTGATCGCGCTGGTTTCCCTGTATCGGCCCGGCCCGATGGATCTGATTCCGGACTACGTCGCCCGCAAGCAGGGCAAGCAGGCCATCGAGTATCCCGACAAGCGTGTCGAGCCGATCCTGCGCGAGACCTACGGCATCATGGTTTACCAGGAACAGGTGATGCAGATGGCCCAGATCGTGGGCCACTACACGCTCGGTTCCGCCGATCTCTTGCGCCGTGCGATGGGCAAGAAGAAGGCCGACGAAATGGCCAGGCATCGCGACACCTTCCGCGCTGGCGCGGCGCAGGACGACATCGATGTTCACACGGCCGATCGCATCTTCGACCAGATGGAAAAGTTCGCCGGCTACGGTTTCAACAAGTCGCACGCGGCGGCTTATGCACTGATCGCCTACCAGACCGGATGGCTGAAGACACACTATCCGGCCGAGTTCATGGCGGCGGTGCTGTCGTCCGACATGGACAACACCGACAAGATCGTCAACTTCCTTGATGAATCGCGCGCGCTCGGCCTCAAGGTGTTGCCGCCAGATGTCAATTCATCAACCTGGCAATTCCAGGCACTGCGCGACGGCTCGGTTCGCTACGGCATGGGTGCGATCAAGGGCGTCGGCCGTGGTGCCATCGACGAACTCGTAGCAGCGCGCGAACAGGTTGGCGTATTCCAGGGCATCAGCGAACTCTGCGAAACAGTTGCTGCGGCGCGCGTGAACAAGCGCTTCTACGAAGCCTTGATCAACTGCGGCGCGATGGATGCGCTCGGTCGCAATCGCGCCAGCCTGGCACTGCAGTTACCCGAAGCAATGCGCCGTGCCGAACAGCAGACTCGCGACGCGCTGTCTGGCCAGCACGACATGTTCGGCGCGAGCAGTGCCGCCGCACCGCCGATCATCCTTGCCGAGACCGAGGAGTGGCCGATTGATCGCTTGCTGGCCGCCGAGCGCGACAGCCTTGGCATTTACTTGTCAGGCCATCCAATGGATCGCTGGCGCGACCTGGTCAGCAAACTGGTGACTTGCCCGATCGGCGACATCGAAAAGCATTACAAGGGCAAGCGCGATGAAGACAAGCGCGGTCGTTACGCCGGCCAGTCCTTCACTCTCGCCGGCCAGGTTTTACTGGTCCGCCGACGCGGCGAAAAAGGAGCGACCGTGCTGGTCGAAGACGCCAGCGGTCGAATGGAGATAAGCTTTTTCAACGAGCTGTACGAAGAGTTCGGCGCGCTGCTCAGCCGCGATGCGATCCTGCTTTTCGAAGGCGGCGTCGGCGCCGACACTTTCACCGGCGGCTGGATGATGCGCTGCAACCGGGTGACGACAATAAGCGATGCCAGTGCACAACAGGCGCGGGTATTGCGGTTGACGATCAACGGCGTCGACAGCGACTTCAGCGAGCGCCTGCGGGCGACCATCGAGCCGTTCCGCGGCGGGGCTACGGCCATTCGCATCGTGCTGAACAATCAAGTCGGTCAAGCTGAGGTCGAGCTGGGGCCAGAGTGGCGCGTGCGTGCCGAACCGGAATTGCGCCAAGCGATCGAAGCCATGGATGGCGTGCTTGACGCGGAGCTGCACTACCGCTGATCGCCGTGGCTGCACGCGCGCCATGCAGCGTCGTGCAGCGGAACCGCTTCGATTACTTGCGCTGTGGTGCGTCCGGCTGGTTTTCTGGCCGCGCATCCTGGAACGCTTCCATCTCCTCGCACTTGCGATGGATGCGATGGATGGTCGGGAAAGCGGTCATATCGACACCGAACCGATGCGCGTTGTAGACCTGCGGGATCAGGCACAGGTCGGCCAGGCCCGGCGTGTCGCCTTCGCAAAAAGTACCGGTCGACGGATCGTCGCTGAGCAATTCCTCGACCGCTCGAAAGCCGTGGCAAATCCAGTGACGCACCCAGATCTCGCGCTCTTCCTGCGGTAGCCCCAAGTCGTTTTCCAGATACTGGAGCACGCGCAGATTGTTGAGCGGATGGATGTCGCAGGCGACCGCCTGAGCGATCGCACGCACACGTGCACGCGAGCGCTTCATCGCCGGCAGCAAGGTGCGTTCGCCGTCGTAGGACTCTTCGATGTATTCGATGATCGCCATCGACTGACGGACCACGCGACGCCCATCAACCAGCACAGGCACCAACTCCTGCGGATTGAGCTCGTGATAGGCCTTGCCATGCTGCTCGCCGCCGTTGCCGACCAGGTTGACCGGTATCAGTTCATACGGTAGTTCTTTCAGGTTCAAGGCGATGCGCACGCGATACGCAGCGCTGGATCGCCAATAGCTGTAAAGCTTCAAATGGTTGTACATGCCGTCGTCCCGCTGACCGCCGATCAAGACGGCGGATCGTAGCGCGTGACGATCTGGTCGATGTCACCGAATATCGTCTTGCCGTCGCGGTCGAGCACGTCGATGCGGACACGATCACCGAATTTCAGGAACGGCGTGGTCGGCTTTCCATCACGCAAGGTTTCCACCGTGCGCTGTTCGGCGAGGCACGACGCACCCTTGCCAGTGTCTTCGTTGGCGATCGTTCCCGAGCCCACAATGGTGCCAGCACTCAATGGTCGCGACTTGGCAACATGCGCTACCAGTTGGCCGAAATTGAACTGCATGTCGACGCCACATTCGGCGGCACCGAACCATTCGTCGTTGATCCAGGTGCGCATCGCCAAGTGCAGCTTGCTGTCGCGCCAGCTTTCGCCCAGTTCATCCGGCGTCACCAATACTGGCGACAGCGCAGAACGAGGTTTTGATTGCAGGAATCCGAAACCTTTCGCGAGTTCGCCCGGAATCAGTCCGCGCAACGACACATCGTTGATCAGTCCGATCAACTGGATGTGCTCGGCAGCGAGCGCGGGCGACGCGCCCATTGGCACATCGTCGGTGACGACGATGACTTCGGCTTCAAGATCGATGCCCCAGTCTTCGCTTTGTGCCAGCACCGGATCACGCGGGCCAAGGAAACCCGCGCTGGTCGCCTGGTACATCAGCGGGTCAACGTAGAAACTTTCCGGCACTTCAGCGCCACGTGCGCGACGGACGCGCGCGACGTGCGGCAGATAGGCGCTGCCATCAACAAATTCGTAGGCACGCGGCAACGGTGCAGCGAGCGCTTTCATGTCAATGTCGAACGCATCGGTCACCTTGCCCGCGTTGAGTTGCTCGCTCAACGCATTCAACCGTGGCGCACAGTTGGACCAGTCTTCCAGCGCGCGTTGCAGGGTGGGCGCTACGGAAGCGGCCGAGACGCCGCGCGAAAGATCGCGACTGACCACGATCAAGGTTCCGTCGCGACCACCGGCTTTCAAACTTGCAAGTTTCATTCGTTCGTTCCCTTTGACGGCGACGCGCTCAGCGCATGGCCGGATTGAAATGCTTGACGATACCTTGCCAGCATTCGTAGTACTCGTGTTGCAGCGTCGGCAGTTGCATCGCCTGCGCAGTCGGATGGATGACTGCACGCGTCTCGAACATGAAGGCCATGGTGTCACCGACAAAATCGGGTTTCGTCGTATCCGCCGCGCTGGCCTTGGCAAAGCTCGCCGCATCCGGCCCGTGTCCGGTCATGCAATTGTGCAGGCTGCCACCACCAGGCACGAATCCACCTTCCTTGGCATCGTAAGCGCCGTGGATCAAGCCCATGTATTCCGACGCGATATTGCGATGGAACCACGGCGGCCGGAACGTATCGACCGCGCACAACCAACGCGGCGGGAAGATCGCGAAGTCGATGTTTGCCGTTCCCGGCGTGTCGCTGGGCGCGGTCAGCACCGTGAAAATCGACGGATCGGGATGGTCGTAGCTGATCGAGCCAATCGTGTTGAAGTGGCGCAAGTCGTAGCGACATGGCGCGTGGTTCCCATGCCAGGCGACCACGTCCAGCGGCGAATGGCTGATCGGTGCTACCCACAACCCGCCGTCAAACTTCGCGATCAATTCGAAATCACCTTCGACATCTTCGTACGCCGCAACCGGCGTCTGGAAATCACGCGGATTGGCGAGGCCGTTCGATCCGATCGGTCCGAGATCGGGCAAGCGGAACGACGCGCCAAAATTTTCGGCGACGTAGCCACGCGCTTCACCATCCGGCAGCTCGACGCGAAAGCGGATGCCGCGCGGAATCAACGCGATCTGTTGCGGCTCGATCTCGATCACGCCCATTTCAGTCGCGATCAGCAGCCGTCCTTGCTGTGGAACGATCAGCAATTCGCCATCGGCATTGTAGAAGTAGCGGCCCTGCATCGACTGATTCGCTGCATACAAGTGAATGCCGATTCCAGTCTGAGACGCCGCACTGCCGCTGCCGGCAAGGCTAAGCAAGCCATCGACAAAATCGGTCGGCGTGTCCGGCATCGGCAATGGATCCCAACGCAACTGGTTCGGCGTGGTCGGACCTTCGCCGTAGCGGTTGTGCAGAGCCGGTTGTTCGTACGCAACGAAAGGACGATGAATCGCGGCGGGCCGGATTCGATACAGCCAACTGCGCCGATTTGCATGCCGCGGCGCGGTGAATGCCGTGCCGGATATCTGCTCCGCATACAACCCATACGGTGCCCGCTGAGGCGAGTTACGCCCTTCGGGAAGGGCGCCCGGTAAAGCTTCGGTCGCGAATTCGTTGGCGAATCCGCTTTGGTAGCCGTCAATTGGATCAATAGTCATAAATTTCGCGCTGCGTCGAGCC
>JBATAQ010000266.1:0-3292 GCA_049661925.1 Dokdonella sp. | reverse complement strand
CCCGAAGTCGGGGTCAGCACGCCGGCAATCATCCGCAACGTCGTCGTCTTGCCGGCACCGTTGACGCCAAGCAATCCCAGCACTTCACCGCGACTCACGACCATGTCGATGTCGTGGACCAGGCGGCGGTCACGCAGCCGATAGCCGATGTGGCTGGCGGCAAGCAGGTTGGCAAGACTCATGCGGTGAGATGTTGCGTGTTCAGTTTCGCGGAAGCAAGCCACCGCGAACTTGCGCTTCACGTGGCGTTTTCGTGATGCCGCCGCGGGGCGCTCAAAAACTCGTGCCAAGACGCCAGCCACCGTACGCAGACGTATTGATCGCCGCTGCAAATAAACGAAAATTTTCGAGCTAAATCACACCGTTACTTGACTTCGCGGCCGACGGGCCCAAATCGATTCGGGTATAGTTCTTCCGTTGCTCTCCTCTTCTCATCCGGGAATCCGATATCGATGATCGACACTCTCGTCAGCTTTGCCGCGCGCGGCTTTACCCAGGCTTCCTGGCCTGCGTGGATCACGTATTTCATCGTCGCTACCCAGTTGACGATCTTCTCGGTAACGCTTTACCTGCATCGTAGCCAGACCCACCGTGCCGTCGATTTCCATCCGGCGCTGGCGCATGTGTTCCGGTTTTGGGCCTGGCTTTCGACCGCGATGGTCACAAAGGAATGGGTCGCCATCCACCGCAAGCACCATGCCCGCTGTGAGACCGCGGAAGATCCGCACAGCCCGCTGCACAAAGGTATTCGCAAGGTCGTTCTGGACGGCGTCGCGCTGTACCAGCAGGAATGCAAGAACCCCGAGACCACGGTCAAGTACGGCATCGGTACGCCGGACGACTGGATCGAGCACAATGTCTATGCGCGCTTCCCTGCACTTGGACCGACCCTGCTTCTGTTTGCCTGCATCGCCCTGTTCGGCGTCGTCGGTGTTGTGCTTTGGGCACTGCAGATGGTCTGGATTCCGTTCTGGGCGGCAGGCGTCGTCAATGGCCTGGGCCACTGGTGGGGTTACCGCAATTTCGAATCGCCCGACATGTCGACCAACCTCACGCCGTGGGGTTTGATCATCGGCGGCGAAGAGCTGCATAACAATCATCACGCATTCCCAAGCTCGGCCAAGTTCGCCCTGCGCAAATTCGAGGTCGATATCGGCTGGGTCGCGATTCGCCTGTTCGAAGCGATGGGTCTTGCCAAGGTGTTGCGCGTCGCCGCGACGCTGGATGTGCGCCCGAACGTGAAGCTGCCGGACGTGGAAACGGTCAAGGCCGTGCTGTCGCATCGCGTCCACGTCTTGTCGGATTATTTCAAGGGCGTCATCGCACCGACTCTGCGCGAAGAAGTCGGCCATGCTGGCCTCGGTCTCAAGGCATTGCCGCGCAAGCTGCGCAAGGGCTTGGCCAACGGCGGTCGCTGGCTGGATGCCGGTTCGCGCCGTGAGCTGGATGCGGTAGTCAGCGAACGCCCATTACTGGCAACCGTTTGCGAATTCCGCGCACGCCTCGCTGGGCTACTTGATCGCAACGGTCGCAATGCCGACGCGATGATGGAAAGCCTGAAACAGTGGTGCCAGGAGGCTGAAGCCAGTGGAATCCGCACACTGTCCGACTTTGCCGGTCGCCTGAAGGGATATCAGCTGGCACACAGTCACTGACACGGTCGAGCCCGTCGGAACAAGAGAAGCCCGCCGATTGGCGGGTTTTTTCATGTCTGGCAGTAGTTGCGACCCTCAGGTGAATGGATAGGAACACGGCAGAGCTACGGCATGAAAGCTGAACCATTGTTCAGCTTGGTTCGGCGTATGCTCTGGAGGGGACTGGCCGTAAGAGCTGGCCCGTATCGCCAAACTAAGGAGAGACCCATGTCAACTTCATTCAAAGCACGCTCAATTCTCGCCGCCGCCATCGCAATGATTTTTTCTGCGGCGACCGCCGAAGCGGCAACAACACACGCCCCCCCGCAATCGACAGCGACGAAAGCCTTTTCCGGTGGCTTGGCGCCGAGTAGTGGCGCGCCGTTGTTGTACAACCAGACTAGCGACCCGATCTTCGCGGGAATCCTGGCAATGACAAATCTGGATCCTGGTCTAGAGGCGTTCGACACCGAGTTGGCGGATGACTTCAACGTACCTGCCGGTGGATGGGCGATATCGGTGGTCAGATTCGGCAGCTACTTTTATGCGGGTGGTACGACGGCGCAGCCAGCGACCAGCGGCAACATCACGTTTTACTACGACACCAACACCGGTCGTCCGGGCGGAGCGATTCCAGGCTGTAGCCACGCTGACATTCCACTGTATTATTCCGAAGCGTATCTCACGTCGGTCCTGACTTTGCCGCAAGTATGCGCGCTGCCGCAGGGCCGTTACTGGATTGGATATTCGGCAAACCTGTCATTTGCGGCTCACGAAGCGGGATCCTACGTGTCCCAGCAAGCGAACTCGCCCAACAACACGATCGTCTGGCGTAACCCCGGTGGTGGCTACCCCGGCGCGTGCACCAACTGGAGCGCCCCAACCAGTTGCGGCCTCGATTCAAATGGTGGCATGACGTTCCAACTGTATGGTCAGACTACCCCAGTGACCCTTCAGAAGTTTTCGGTCGAATAGCCCGATCTGCTGATACTTGCGGCAACAAAAAACCCCGCTGCTGGCGGGGTTTTTTGTTGCCGCCGGAAACCCGCTAGACGGGTCCCGGAAATTACGATTGGTGCCAAGAGGGGACTCGCTGGATCCCATAACATAAAACTCTACAGCGACGGCGTTCAAAGTTACTCTCATAGTTACTCACACGTTGATGAGGGTGGACGACCCGCATCGAAAACGTAGATCGCACCGCCCGTAACGCCAACGTCGTCTCAATCCACCCCCAACGCCTTGAACACAGCATCCACCGGATCCGAATAGAAGCTAGTCTGGAACTTCGCGAAGAGTTCGCCGGGGACGGTTGGTATGTCGGTGACGCTGCACATGGGGAGCAGGATGCGTTTGGCGCCGGCGTCGAAAGCTACTTGTAGGGATTCGGCGAGATTGCGGGCGGGGGTGGTAGTGCCGCCGAGTGACATGTCACCCATCACGACCATCTGGCTTTGCATCTGCCGGCCCAGTGCTGCGGAGCACAGTGCAACGAAACTGGATAGCGTGAGTGTCTCTGGGCTGCCGCTGTTCTGGAGTTCGACCAGGTGAAGGTGATAGTCCTGCACTGCTGTCTTGATGCCGGCGCTGACGCGACTGGCGTTGGCTTTGAAGTAATCGAAGGCAATACGAACTGATTCGCGTTGGCCCGACCCTGA
>JBATAQ010000265.1:0-4282 GCA_049661925.1 Dokdonella sp. | reverse complement strand
TCGAGCAGAAAGGTGGCTCGCTCGCCTGCAGGCGGGAGAAACGCTTGACCAGACTGGCGGTAGCCGAACAGAGCGAAGCGAAACTGGTTCAACAGTCAAAGTTGACATGAATGCCGAGCCCTCACCCGTCGCTGCCGCCACTCTCTCGCAGCGGGAGAGAGGAAAACCGAGGGTGCTGCTCCGTGAGCCAAGACGGCGAAGAGTCGAGCGCGTAGGATCATTGGCGTCGAGTCATCGGGGCAGACATGGAACGTCGCAAAGCGCCAGGCCGGGCCGTCACACCGATCACTGCGTTTGCGGTACTTGCCGGCGTACTTGCCGCGCAGGCACTGCCGGTGCAGCTGCCGACCATCGTCAACTTCGCGCTCGCGCTCGCCGCGCTATGCGCCATACGCTTCCCGCGTGCGCGGTGGATCGCGCTGATCGTGACCGCCTTCGCGTGGAGTGCATTGCGCGGGCAGTGGGCGATGGATGCGCGGCTTCCGGTCGAACTGGAAGGGCGCGACTTTGATGTTATTGGCGTCGTCGACGAGCTACCGCAGCGGCGTGAAGATGCCAGTCGTTTCGTGCTGCGGATCGAGTCGGCGGCATTCGCGGGCGCGCCGGTTTCGCTGGGCGGACTGGCACGGTTGTCGTGGTATGCCGCCGACGTTCCGGAGATCGCTCCGTGCAGCCGATGGCAGTTGCGTGTGCGGCTGAAGCGACCACGCGGCCTGGTCAACACCAGCGGATTCGATTTCGAGCGATATGCGCTGGAACGTGGCATCAACGCCGTGGGCTATGTGCGCGAAGCGACCAAGGCGCGCGAGTTGCCGGGGCCGCTGTTGTGCGTGGACCGTTGGCGTGATCGCATTGCGCGTGGCATCGCGAAGGCTATTGCGGATCCGCACGACGCGCACCTGCTGCAAGCACTAGCCGTTGGCGATACGCGCGGACTGACGCCGGCGGATTGGGACGTGGCGCGTGCCAACGGCGTCACTCATTTGCTTTCGATATCGGGATTCCACGTCGGCGTCGCTGCGCTGTTCGGCGCATGGCTGGCGCGAGCTTTGTGCTGGCTGTTGCCTGCGTTGCTGCTGCGGCTGCCGAGGCCGCTGGTTGAATCCAGCGCCGCGCTGCTGGCGGCGATTGGTTATGGCGCGCTCGCTGGCAACAGCTTGCCGACGCTGCGCACGGTGCTGATGATTGGCGTGTTCGCGCTGACCCGTGCGACGCGCCGCAACAGCAGCGTTGCGCAATCGCTGGCGTTGGCCGCGCTGGTGCTGTTGCTGGTCGATCCGCTGTCGGTACTGGGCGCGGGATTCTGGTTGTCGTTCGTCGGCGTCGCCTTCCTGATGCTGGGCCTGGAGCTGCCGCGCGGTTTGACCGGGCATCTCAAGGCGTTGGGCAGCGCGCAAATGGTCATGACCCTGTCGCTGCTGCCGTTGAGTTTCTGGTTTTTCGGCCAGACCTCGCTGCTCGGTGCCTTGTCGAACCTGCTGGCGGTGCCCTTGGTCAGCCTGGCGATCGTGCCCTTGGCGTTGATCGCCGCCGTGTTGTTGCTGGTCTGGACGCCGCTGGCAACGCCATTCCTGATCGCCGGCGCATGGCTGGCCCACGCGCAATGGTGGTTGTGGCAGGTGATCGCGATGTGGCCTGGGGCGCACTGGACATTGCCGGAAATTTCGCCGCTGGCCTTGTTACTCGCGACGCTCGGTGCGGCTTGGTTGTTCCTGCCGCGCGGCTTGCCGGTGCGTTGGCTGGGATTGTTTCTTTTCCTGCCATTGCTGATGCCGGTGATCCAGCGCCCACCGCCGGGCGGCTTCGATGCCTTGTTCATTGATGTCGGCCAAGGTCTTTCGGTGCTGGTGCGAACGCGCGATCACGCGATGCTCTACGACGCTGGTGCGCGCTTTCCTTCCGGTTTTGATTTGGGCAGCGCGGCGGTGTTGCCGAGCCTGCATGGACTGGGTGTAGAAACGCTAGACCTCGCAATCGTCAGCCATGCGGACAATGACCACGCGGGTGGCATGCCCGCTGTGCTCGCGGAGTGGCCACAGGCTGAAGTCTATGGAGGTGAACCGGGGCGCGGCGACATTGCATTGCGACCTTGTCGAGACGGCCAGCGCTGGAATTTTGATGGCGTTGTCATTCGCGTGTTGCGTCCGCTATCGCAGGATGCGAAGGGCACGAAAAGCAACGACCAATCCTGCGTGGTGCTGGTCGAAGGGCAGGGCGCACGACTGCTGTTGACGGGCGATATGAGCGCGCGAAGCGAACCAGCCATCGCGAACATGCTCGATGCCAACGACTCGCGCCCGCTTCTGGTTTCGGTACCGCATCACGGCAGCAATCGTTCGTCGTCGCAGGCATTTATCGTCGCCTTGCACCCGAGCCTGGCCGTTGCTTCTGCGGCATGGCTGAGCCGGTTTGGCCATCCGCATCCGCTGGTGGTGAAACGCTACGCTGATGCCGGCGTGCCTTTGCTCAACACGGCCGATAGCGGTGCGGTGATGATCCATGTCGCGGCCGATGGATCATTCGATATGGTCAAGCAGCGCGAACGGCGGCGGGCCTATTGGCGAGAGTGATTTCGATTTAACTGTCGGCAGTGCTGCGACAGTGCTTGAGGCGCGCATCGATGTCAGCGAAGAACGTTTCCGGCAGCGTCGCGGATACCGCCACGTAGTGCATTCGCTTGCTCGCGAAGGCTCGGCATTTGATCGCGTCTTTCTCGGTCATCAACACGGGCAGGTCATCGTTGAAGGCGAGATCGCCCGCGACGAATGCGTGATGGTCGGGAAACGGATGCTCGATCACGTCAATGCCGGCATCGCGCAACTGGCGAAAGAATCGGGTCGGATTGCCGATGCCGGCGACGACATGGACGCGCCGGCCTGACCATCTGGCCAATGGTTCGTGTTGACTGGCGTCGAACAGAGACACGACGCCATCGACGTGTAGTTGCATCGCGATTTCGTCGTCGTTCGGCGTGCCTCCATTGACGACGTGGAACGGAATATCGGCCAGCCGTGATGGCGGCTCGCGCAACGGTCCAGCCGGCAGCAAGCGACCGTTGCCAAAACGCCGCGCACCATCGATCACGCAGATGTCGATGTCACGTGCCAACGCGATGTGTTGCAAGCCATCGTCGGCAATCAGCACGTCTGGACTGGGCGTGTCGCCATCGCCAAGCAACAAGCGCCCGGCATCGGCACGTCGACGTGCGACTGCAACCGGCGCGCCACTGCGCTGGTGAATCAGGCAAGGCTCGTCACCGACAACAGTGGGATCGCTGCTGCCGTCAACTCGCGTTGGAACATGCACACTGCCACCGTAACCACGCGAAATCACGCCAGGATTCCAACCGCGTTCGCATAGCGCATCGATCAGCGCGAGCACCAATGGCGTCTTGCCACTACCGCCGACGGTGAGATTGCCGACGACGATCACCGGCACCGGCAAACGCTGCGGTGCGCGCAGCCCCAGTCGATACGGCAAGCGGTGCAGGTTGCGCAATCCGACGTATATCGGGACCAGTGCACGCAGCGCGAGCGGTGGCGGCTCGCTGCCGTACCAGATCGCCTGCAGGCGTTCGGCGAAGTTCACTTCGCTTGGTCGTGGAACTGCATGCGATGCAGCGCAGCGAAGTAGCCATCGTGAGCGAGCAGGTCGGCGTGGCTGCCGCGTTCGATGATGCGGCCCTCGTCCATGACCACGATCTGGTCGGCATCGGCGACCGTCGAAAGCCGATGGGCGATCACCAGAACGGTGCGCTCGCGCATCAACAATTTCAGCGCGTCCTGGATCAGTCGTTCCGACTCGCTGTCGAGCGCGCTGGTCGCCTCGTCGAGAATCAGGATCGGCGCATCCTTGAGCAGCGCGCGTGCAATCGCGATGCGTTGGCGTTGTCCACCGGACAAGCGTGAACCGCCTTGGCCGACGGGTGCATCCAGTCCCCCTTCCAGCTTGTTCGCGAATTCGAGCACATGCGCCGCCTTCGCAGCAGTTCGAATGTCGTCCGCGCTAACCCGATGCGCGCTGCCATAGGCAATGTTGTTGGCAATGCTATCGTCGAACAGCACGACCTGCTGGCTGACCAGCGCGATCTGCGAACGCAGGCTGGCCAGTCGATAGTCGGCGAGAGGATGACCATCGATCAGGATTGCTCCGGCGTCGACATCATGGAATCGCGGCAGCAGCGAGATGAGACTGGATTTCCCACCGCCCGAGCGCCCAACCAGCGCCGTTACCGTGCCGGCCGGGCAATGCAGGTCGATGTCGCGCAAGGCGGCGGCAGAGG
>JBATAQ010000264.1:0-20822 GCA_049661925.1 Dokdonella sp. | reverse complement strand
TCGGCATTGTTGACCCAGGCCTTGCAGGACAACATCTCCCGCTATTCGATTTCGATGGGCTGGTCACGTCCAACCGGTCGTCAATCGCGCGTCTCGCTGCTGACCAATTACGCCTCGGCGCCATATCTGGTCGGCGCGCCGAGCTACAACTCGCAGGTCGGCCAGCAAGCCAACCGCCTGGAATTCCAGGCGCTCTGGTCTATCGCGTTCTAAGACCGCGTCCTGCCACCATGGGCGGCAGTTTCCGTCAGGTGTCCGCCACGCGATTCAGAGCACCTCCGACGCGAAGTCGGCCAGTCGCGAACGCTCGCCACGGCGCAGGGTGACATGTGCGCTGTGCTGCCAATCCTTGAAACGATCAACCACGTAGGTCAGTCCTGACGTGGTCTCCGTGAGGTACGGCGTGTCGATCTGCTCGACATTGCCCAGGCAGACGATCTTGCAACCCGGACCGGCGCGGGTGACCAAGGTCTTCATCTGCTTCGATGTCATGTTCTGCGCTTCGTCGATGATCACGTAGCGTTGCAGGAAGGTGCGACCGCGCATGAAATTCATCGAGCGAATCTTGATTCGCGATGCCAACAGATCATTGGTCGCCGCTCTGCCCCAGGCACCGCCTTCCTGCGGGCTAGTGAGGACTTCGAGATTGTCGGTCAGTGCACCCATCCACGGCGTCATCTTTTCTTCTTCGGTGCCGGGCAGGAAGCCGATGTCCTCGCCGACGGAGACGGTGGCGCGGGTCATGATGATTTCGCGATAGCGCTGCTGGTCCATCGTTTGCGCCAGCCCCGCCGCAAGCGCCAACAAGGTCTTGCCCGTGCCGGCAGTGCCGAGCAAGGTGACGAAATCGACATCGGGATCCATCAGCACGTTGAGCGCGAAATTCTGCTCTCGATTGCGCGCGTGTACTCCCCAGACCGAATGCGCGCCGTTGACGTGGTCGTCGAGGATTTGCAGCTTGGCGCGACCATTGGCGACCTCGATGACGCGCATTTCGACGTCGTCGTCACCCGGCAAAAACAGGCATTGGTGCGGATGCCAGTTCTCGTTCTTGCGGCACTTCACTTCGTAGAATGCGCGGCCACGCTCGGACCATGAGCGCAACTCCGGATGCAGTTCCCAGAAGTTCTCGGGCAACTCGCCAAGACCGGTGTAAAGCAGGCTGAAATCATCGAGCGCGCGGTCGTTCTCGTAGTCCTCGGCAGGCACGCCGGCAATCGATGCCTTGATGCGCAGGTTGATATCCTTGGTGACCAGCACCACCGCTTCCTTGGGCCGCTGCTGGCGCAGCATCAGCACGGCGTTGAGGATCAGGTTGTCTGGTAGCCCGCCGCGGGCTTTGGTGTCCGCGACCGTCGCGACGCTCTCGGTCTGGAAATACAGGCGGCCGATGCGTTTGCCGCGATCCAGTCTCAGGCCTTCGGGCTGGACCAGGTCCAGGCCGTCGGCGATGTTGCCCTTCTTGTTGGCAAGCACCAGTTCGTTGAGGAAGCGACTGACCTGGCGCGCATTGCGCGAGACCTCCGACATGCCCTTCTTGGCGTTATCCAGTTCCTCCAGCACCGTCATCGGAATGAACACGTCGTGCTCTTCGAAGCGGAACAGCGAGGTCGGATCGTGCATCAGTACGTTGGTGTCGAGCACGTAGATACGCTTGCCTCGGGTCATGCGCGGGCCTTGTGGTACGAGAGAAATTGAAACGGTTGCGGTATGGAACCGACGGGATGGATCGCCAAGCGGTGTCGCTTCACGATTCGGCAAGCCTTGCAAGAACCGCTTCGGCGTGGCCGGGCACCGTGACCTTGCGCCAGCTTTCCACCAGGACGCCCTCGGGGTCGATCAGGAAGGTACTGCGGACGACACCAATGTAACGTCGACCATACAACTGCTTTTCGCAGAGCACGTCGTAGGCCTTGCACCAGGTTTCATCGACATCAGCGATCAGGTCAAATGGCAGCAATTGTTTTTCGATGAAGCGGGCATGCGATGCCGCCGAATCGCGCGACACGCCAACAATGCGAGCGCCTGCCGCGACGAACTTGTCATGCAGGTCGCGGAAATCCTGCGCCTCGCGAGTGCAACCGCTGGTTGCGTCCTTCGGGTAGAAATAGAGCACCAACCAACTGCCGCTCAGGTCGGCGGCTTTCAGCAGCGAGCCATCTTGCAGGGTCGCATCGAGTTTGGGAACGCGTTTGCCTTTTTCGAGCATGTCAGAACTTCATCGGATCCATGATTGCATCAAGGTTCTGCCCATCGCAGAATTCGAGGAAATCGTCGCGCAAGGCGGCGATGTGCATCGTATTCGGAATGCCGATCGTGATCTGTGCGGAAAACATGTCGGCACCGGTCTGCATCGCCCGGTAACGGGTCGACAGAAGTTGCTCGATGCTGATCTCGTGACGCGAGAAGAACTCCGACAACTGCAGCAACACGCCGGGTTTGTCTGCGGCGATCACTTCAACCAGATAGGGCAGCAGGGTCACCTGCGGCTGGCGTGCGCCGGTGCGAAAGAAGCTGAGCCGCATCTCGCCGTCGCGCTCCAGGCGCGTCAATGCCGTTTCCAGCTTCGCAATGGCGTCCCACGCGCCCTGCGCCAGCGCCTGCACGCAGAGCTCGCGGCCTAGGGTCGAAACGCGCGCTTCGGAGAGGTTGCAGCCGCAATCCGCGACGCGCTTGCACAGGCTGAGCAGCGGCGAATGTGCAGCGTCGCCGAACACACTGATCAACAAGTGGTTGTCGGTGGTGGGTGGGCGCTGCACGATTTCGTTCAAGGCTTGCTTCCTGCTGGCTAGTCGGACGCGGCGATGGCATTCCGACCTGGCGCTGTTCGGCGCAAGCTGGACGGTCCTGACGATACCCCAGAATACTGAGGGCTCGCCGGCGTCGCAAGGGACGACTCGATCGCTGCGGGCGCGGTTCATCAAGTAGCCGTCCGGTTGGACTTGCCGGCCGCCTCGCCAGTACCATCGTCGCCGCTTCCGGCCTGATCGGAACTCCCCGATCCTATCCGATGGACGTTACAGGATGAATCCCAACCCACTCACCGGCAGCTTCTGCGCGTTGGCGACCCCGTTCAATGACGACGACGAAGCGGCGATTGATTTCGGTGCGTTCGGCCGCCTGGTTGAATTCCAGATCGAAGGCGGCACGCACGGCCTGATCGCGGCCGGGTCGACCGGTGAAGCGGCTGCGCTGGACGATGCGGAGTTCAGTGCCCTGCTGCGTTTTTGCGTCGATAGCGTCGCGAAACGCTGCGTTTTGGGCGCGGGCACCGGCCAGTCGTCGACCAAGCGCACGATTGCAATGACACGGCGAGCAGCGGACGAGGGCGTTGATTTCGCGCTGGTGGTCACGCCGCCTTATGTACGCGCAACCCAGGATGGTTTGGTGCGCCACTATCGCGAGGTCGCGGACCAGGGCGGTCTGCCGATCATGCTTTACAACGTGCCGGGCCGTACCGGGAGCGACCTGCTGCCTGAAACGGTTGCGCGGCTGCTGGACCACGAACGTATCATCGGCATCAAGGAAGCGGTTCCGGAACAAGCGAGGATGCACGGCCTGCTGGCCTTGCAGACGGCAGATTTCGCCGTCTTTTCCGGTGATGACCCGACCTTTGCCGACGCGGTATGGCTCGGCGCACGCGGCGTGATTTCGGTCAGCGCGAACGTCGCTCCGAAGGCAATTCGGTGCGTGTATGAAGCAGCTGCGAGCAAATCTGCGGAAACCCAATCACTCGCTGCGCAGTTGCAACCGCTGCACCGGGCGATGGGTTTGCAATCCAATCCAATTCCGGTCAAATGGGCACTTTCGCGGCTGGGAATCTGCAGCGCGCGCCTGCGCCTGCCCCTGCTTTCACTCGCGAAGCCGTATCATGGGGATGTCGAAAGCGTGCTCGCATCATTGCCGATGCCCGCCCACCCCACACGCGAAATCCAGGTAGAGAGATAGCCCATGCAGATTCGCCGTCCCTTTTCATTTCCCGGCATGAATGCCCTCGCCCTCCTCGCCGTCACCAGCTTGCTGTTGGGCGGCTGTAGTTGGTTCAGTCGCAACAAGGATCGCACCGAGTACCAGGGTGCCGCTCAGACACGTCCGCTGGAAGTCCCGCCAGACCTCGATTCCCCGGCGGGTTCCAGCGCGCTGACCATTCCGAATGCATCCGGGCCCACGTCCGGCGTCCGCGAAGCTGGAATACTTGTGCTCGGCCGCCCGGCAGACGCCAGTGCTGCGTCACCCACCACGATCAGTTCGGCGACGGTCGCCACCACGTCGAACAGCTTGAACGTGTCGGACAGCGCCGCCAGTACCTGGCGCCGGGTTGGCCTGGCGCTGGAGCGGATCGACGGCACCACCATCCTTTCGCGCGACGAAGCGGCGATGAGCTATGACATTCGCACGACTGGTCAGACGGTTCAGAAGGCCGGCTGGTTCAAGCGCGCCATCACTTTCGGAAAAGCCACCAAGACCGTGAGCAATCCGGTTTCGGTGCAGCTGCGCGTCAGCAGCGATGGCGACAACAGCACGGTCCAGGTTGAAGGCGGCGACAGCGCTGCCGATGCGGCGGCAGTCCGCAGCTTGATTGAAAGCTTGCGTTCGCGATTGAACTGATCACAGCCTGATCTCACTGCGAGATCCTCTATCAAAAAAGCCCGTGTCAACGACACGGGCTTTTTTGTGAACGACGACTGGAGAATGGCTTGCTTCAGCGTTCGAGCTTGTCGAGTTTGTCCGGTAGGCCTTCCCATTCCTTGGCATCGGCTGGTGCCGGCTTCATCTCGGTAATCACCGGCCATTCCTTCGCGAGTTCCGCATTCAAGGCGATGAAGTGCTCTTGACCGGCCGGCACGTCATCCTCGGGATAGATAGCATTGATCGGGCACTCCGGCTCGCACAGCGTGCAGTCGATGCACTCTTCCGGGTCGATGACCAGGAAATTGGGTCCTTCATGGAAGCAGTCGACCGGACAGACTTCAACGCAGTCGGTGTACTTGCACTTGATGCAGTTCTCGGTGACGACGAAGGGCATGGTCTTCAGGGCGCCTGGGCGCTCGCGGTGGTCGGAAAAGGCCGGCTGGAAACCCGAATCGGTACGGGTGGCGCTCCCTACGAGATTCGAACTCGTGTCGCCGCCTTGAGAGGGCAGTGTCCTGGGCCACTAGACGAAGGGAGCGCAGTCGCTTGGGATCAGCGCGGCCACGTAGTATAACGGAATGCTTACTTCGGACAATCTGCGATCACTTTGCAATTTCTCAAATTATTCAGCCGGAAAGTGACGCCAGACGCTGGCTCGTCCACCCAGAAAAATTCGGCACCGGCGCGAACAGCGCGACCCAAGTCTGGCCCGCAGCCAAACCTGATCGCGCGGCCCGACCATTGCATTTCCCGCCGCGACATTTCCCCTGGTGCGTTGCGCGTGCTGTATCGATTGAACGAATCAGGTTACGCGGCATTTCTGGTTGGCGGCGCTGTTCGCGACCTGTTGCTCGGAGGTCATCCGAAAGACTTCGACATCGCCACCAACGCAACGCCCGAACAGATTCGCGGCCTGTTTCGAAATTGCAGGCTGATCGGCCGGCGCTTTCGCCTGGCGCACGTGGTGTTCGGCAAAGAGGTCGTCGAAGTGGCCACGTTTCGCGGCAGCGAAGACAACGGCACGGGCGATCGCCACGTCGTCGATGGTCGGATCGTGCGCGACAACGTCTATGGCAGCATTGAGGAAGACACGATACGCCGGGACTTCACCGTCAACGCGCTTTATTACGACATCAGCGATTTCAGCGTTCGCGACGATATCGGCGGCCTTGCGGACCTGAAAGCGCGCCAGATGCGTCTGATCGGCGATCCGGAACTGCGTTATCGCGAGGACCCAGTACGCATGCTGCGTGCGGCACGCCTGGCCGCCAAGCTGGAGTTCGACATCGCCCCTGAAGCGTCGGCACCGTTCGCCAAGTTGGGCGAGCTGTTGGCCGAGGCATCGCCGGCGCGGCTGTTCGACGAAACTCTGAAACTGTTTCTCGGTGGCCATGGACTGGCCAGCTTTCGAACCCTGGAGCGTTACGGTTTGCTGTCGTCGATCTTCCCGGCGACCAGCCGCTCACTCAACGGACCCAACGGCGAACCGTTTCGCACGCTGATCGAAAAAACGCTGGCGAATACCGACAGTCGTGTTCGTGCCGGCAAGTCGGTGACACCGGCATTCCTGTTCGCCGCGATCCTGTGGGAACCGCTGCGCGAGCGTCACGCCAAACTGCTGGCGGACGGCAAAGACGAATCGGTTGCCTGGTCGATGGCCGTCGATAGGACCATTGGCGAGCAATTGCAGCGCCTTGCTGTGCCGCGCCGGTTTACCTTCACGGTCGAGGAAATCTGGTCGATGCAATCGCGCTTCGAGCCGCGCCAGCGCAAGCGCGTGGTTCGACTTCTGGCGCATCCGCGTTTCCGCGCGGCCTACGATTTCCTCGTGCTGAGATCCATGGCCGATGACGATCTCGTCGAATCCGCCGAGTGGTGGACGCAAGCGCAGCAACTGGACCCCTCCGACCTGCCAACCAACCTTGGCGCGCCGCCTGCCACTCGCCATGCCGCAGAAACATCGGACGAGGACGGCGCTCCGAAGAAGCGACGTCGTCGGCGTCGGCGCAAGCCGGCGGCAGACTCCAGCGAAACATGACGCTTGCCTACGTCGGACTTGGCAGTAACCTCGACGATCCGCAGCAACAGGTCACCGCCGCAATCACCGCGCTCGACGAACTGCCATCAACGCGGCTGACGCGGCGTTCAAGCCTGTATCGCTCCGCGCCGTGGGGATTGGTCGACCAGCCCGATTTCGTCAATGCGGTGGCAGAGGTCGACACCGAACTGGATGCCTCCAGCCTGCTCGCACAGTTGCTGGAACTGGAGCTTCGGCTGGGTCGCCGCCGCGATGGCCTGCGTTGGGGTCCGCGCCGGATCGATCTGGACTTGCTGATGCATGGCGACGAGGCGACCATCTCTACCGAATTGCAGCTCCCGCATCCACGCATTGGCGAACGCGCCTTCGTGTTGATGCCATTGGCCGAACTCGCACCAGACCTTGAACTTGCAGGGATCGGCGTCATCACGGAACGACTGCGTCACATCGATACCAGCCAATGCAGTCGTATCGGACAATGATGCGCGAACAGGACCCATAGACCGCCCATGTACAGATCGCAATCGTCAAAACCATCGCGACTACCGGTAACCATTCCGCAGTTGCTGAAGATGAAGCAGAGCGCCGAGAAGATCGTGGCACTGACTGCTTACGACGCCAGCTTCGCCGCCTTGGTCGATGACGCAGGCGTCGACGTGGTGCTGGTCGGGGATTCGCTCGGCATGGTGGTCCAGGGCCACGCGAGCACGTTGCCAGTCAGCGTCGACGACATCGTCTATCACTGCGCGGCGGTCGCGCGTGGATTGCGCAGCGCCTTGCTGATCGCCGACCTGCCCTTCATGAGCTATCGCGACGTACCCACCGCGATGGAGAATTCGACGCGACTGATGGCTGCCGGTGGAGCCAGCATGGTGAAGCTGGAGGGCGCAGGCTGGACGCTCGACGCGATCCGCGCACTGGCCGAGCGCGATATCCCCGTCTGCGCGCACCTCGGCCTGACTCCGCAATCGGTACACAAGCTGGGCGGCTATCGCGTCCAGGGTCGCGATGCCGCCCAGGCGGACCAACTTCGGCAGGATGCGCTCGACGTGCAGCGTGCCGGTGCGGACCTGCTGGTTCTGGAATGCGTGCCAGCGGCGCTCGCGGCGGAAATCAGCCGAGAGCTTGCGATCCCGACCATCGGTATCGGTGCCGGTGCCGAATGCGATGGCCAGATACTGGTGCTCTATGACGCGCTCGGCATCACGCCCGGCAAGCGCCCACGCTTCAGCAAAGATTTTCTGGCTGCCAACGGTTCGATCAATGCCGCGATTTGCAGCTACGTCGAAGCGGTCCGCAATGGAGCTTTCCCTGCCGCCGAGCACAGTTACTGAAATGCAACGAGTCAGCACGGTCGTCGAGTTGCGAGAACGCTTGGCCGCGTTGCGCGGAAGCGGCGCGCGCGTCGGTTTTGTTCCGACCATGGGCAACCTGCATGCCGGCCATTATTCGCTGATCGAGGAGGCCCGCCGACACGCAGAAGTCGTGGTCGCCAGCGTGTTCGTCAATCCAACCCAGTTCGGTCCAAACGAGGATTTCGCCCGCTATCCGAGAACGCTCGAATCGGATGCGGATGGCCTGGCCGCTGCAGGTTGCAATCTGATGTTCGTGCCGGACAGTTCGACGATTTATCCGTTCGGACCGCAGCAGAGCGTCCGCGTGCAAGTACCCGTCGTCAGCGAAACGCTGGACGGCACCATCCGGCCCGGCCATTTCGACGGCGTCGCCAGCGTGGTCGCGCGTTTGTTCAATTTGGTCCAACCCGATATCGCCGTGTTCGGCCGCAAGGACTACCAGCAGTTGCTGGTGATCCGGCGCATGGTCGACGACCTGGCGTTCCCGATCCGCATCATCGGTGCACCAATCGTTCGCGAAGCCAATGGACTCGCGATGAGTTCGCGCAACCAGTACCTGACGCCCGACCAGCACGAGCACTCGGCTGCGATCTTCGACACCTTGAGCTGGATGAAGGCCCGCCACGATGCTGGCGACGCTTCCGGCGACATCGAATCGGCCGCATTGTTGCGTTTGCGAGACATTGGCTTCAATCCGGATTACGCCACGATTCGAAACGCGGCTGACCTCAACAAACTACCGGCAGGCCATACAGGGCAACGAATTGCGGCCGTCGCATTGATCGCGGCAAGTCTCGGCGAGACACGGCTGATCGACAATTTGGAGCTGCCGACCACCAATGAAATGGGTGTCTGAGCAACAGTTGTGGTTTTTTTGCGAAAAGTGTTGCTTTTTTCAATACACGCCACTTATACTGGCGACGCTGTCGGGGTCCCTTACGGGGAAAACGGCGTAAGCAGGGCGCATTCAGGTAGTCATAACTAATCCACCCCTCGCGCGTTTATCCGCTGCGAGGGTTTTTTTTGCGCTGATGTCTTGAAAACGAGCGCGTTGTCGGCATTTTTGCGTTTCGTACAGCCGCGGCTCGGCATTGCCGGCGTGCCGATCAATGACTGTTGCCAATTCGCAACAACGCGACCAAGAACGAGGATTCGATGCACCTGACGCTGCTGAAAGCGAAGATCCACCGAGCGACGGTCACTCAGGCCGAGCTGCACTACGAAGGCTCCTGCGCGATCGACGGACGACTGCTCGATATCTCCGGAATCCACGAATACGAGCAGATTCACATCTACAACATCAACAATGGTGCGCGCTTCTCGACTTACGCGATCCGCGCCGAGGAAAACTCCGGCACCATCTCGATCAATGGCGCGGCGGCGCACCGAGCGCAGCCGGGCGACCTCATCATCATCTGCTCGTATGCCGGCATGTCCGAACTCGAGGCCGCCGCATTCAAGCCAAACCTGGTCTATGTGGACCGCAACAATCGGCTCACCCACACCAACAGGTCGATTCCGCAGCAGTCTGCCTGAGCGCGACAACCGGACTGGTCAGCGCGCTCCGATCAGCTCGTCGAGTACCGCCATTCGCACAAAGACGCCATTGGCAACCTGATCTAGCACGGCCGACTGCGGTCCGTCGGCAACTTCGTCCGCGATCTCCACACCACGGTTCATTGGCCCGGGATGCATCACCACGGCATCCGCCGACGCCCGCCGCAGCCTGACCGCGTCGAGTCCGTAGCGTCGGAAATAGTCCGCGTCGTCGGTAATCAAACCCATCTGCATCCGCTCGCGCTGCAAGCGCAACATGATCAGCACATCGGCTCCGGCAATCGCCGCGTCGAAGTCGTCAGTCAACACGCAATCGGCGAACTCGCCAGCTTCCGGCAGCAGCGCGGACGGTCCACACAGTCTAATCTCGGCCACGCCGAGGGTGCGCAAAGCGTGCACGTCGGATCGAGCAACGCGCGAATGACGGATATCGCCGCATATCGCGACGACTGCACCATCAGTTTTGCCCAGCCGATCACGAATGGTCAGCGCGTCCAGCAGTCCCTGCGTCGGGTGTGCATGATTACCATCGCCAGCGTTGAGGATCGACGCGTGTCGGGTCGCGGCAGCAAGCCGCTGCGGCGTTCCATTTTCCTTGTGACGTACGACAAACGCATCGGCGCTCATCGCTTCGAGCGTCGCCAGCGTGTCTTCCAACGTCTCGCCTTTGCCGGCCGACGACTGCGCGATATCGAAATTCAGCACGTGCGCGCCCAGCCGCCGAGCGGCCAACTCGAAACTTGATCGTGTGCGCGTCGAGGGCTCGAAAAACAGGTTCACCATGGTGCGATCCACCAACAACGGCGGACAGCGCTGTTCGCGGCGGAACTGCTCACGTAAACGAACGGCGCTGTCGAGCAAACCCGACTGCATGCTGCGATCCATGCCGTCGAGCGTGATCAAGTGTCTCAAGCGCGCTGGCGTCGAATCCATCAGGCGGAGCGGTCTGGAGTCGACTGCGGCTGCTGATCGAACCAGCGATCCAGGATGACCGTCGCGGCAACTGCATCGATGGCCGCTGCCTGCTTGCGCCGGACAGCGCCCTCCGCACGCCGCTTGGCGAAGCGTTGCGATGCTTCGCGCGAACTGTTGCGCTCATCGATGCGATGCACCGGCAATCCTGATCGCCGTGCCAACTCGTCGGCGAATTGCGTCGCCGTCCGCGTCATCGCCTGATCGCCGCCATCGAGCGCCAACGGCAACCCGACCACCAGCGCGGTTGGCTGCCATTCCTCCAACAGCGCGTCGATTTTCGACCAGTCCGATCCACGTTCGCCAACGCTGACGGTTGCCAGCGGACGCGCGCAACCAGTCAACGTGCTTCCAATCGCGACGCCAATCAACTTGGTGCCGACATCGAAACCGAGGAACGTTTCCAGAGTCACTCAGGCGCGACCGGAGTAGCTGGCGAGATTGATGGCGCTGCCGATGCCGAGCAATGCGGCAGCCGCATCCCAACGTTCGTCCAGTGGCGTGTCGAAAAGAATCTGCTGGTTGGCAGGCGTGGTCAGCCAGGAATTCTCCAACAACTCCTGTTCGATCTGCCCTGCTCCCCAGCCCGCATAGCCAAGCGCAACCAACGCCTGTAGCGGACCTTCCCCGATGGCGATTGCGGCGAGAATGTCGCGCGAAGTCGTGACGCTGATTTGTTCGGTAATCCGGAACGACGATTCCCAAATCCCGCCCGGCGTGTGCAGGACGAAGCCGCGCTCCGGCTGCATCGGTCCGCCGACCAGCACCGGCGTCTCGATGACGTTTGCAAGATCGCTGCCCAGGTTCATGTGTTCGAGCACATCGCCGAGCCGATATTCCGACAGCCGATTGATCTGCAAACCCATCGCGCCGTCTTCGCCGTGCTGGCAGACGAAGGTGACGCTGCGCGCAAAATGGGTGTCGCGCAATGACGGCATCGCGATCAGCAGTTCGCTGGATAGCCCCGACTCAAGATTCGCTGATTCGATGTACATGTGGCAATTCTACGGCGAGCCCGTGAACATGCGGTCAGTGAGCCGATTCGCGCCGCATGTAGGGCTTGTCGCCGGTGGCATGATCGGTCGCGTCGCGGACGCCGGTGATTTCCGGTACGCGCTCGCACAAGGTCGACTCGATGCCGTCGCGCAAGGTGACATCGACCATGCCGCAGCCGTGGCAACCGCCGCCAAACTGCAAGACGGCGATGCCCTCGGCGGTCACCTCGCTAAGGCTGACGCGACCGCCATGCGATGCCAGGCGCGGGTTGACCTCGGTTTCGATCACATGGCGCACCCGCTCGATCACGCTGGCGTCGCCGCTGGGCGGGCTGCCGCGCAAACCGGGCGCGCGTATCGTCAAGGTGCCGCCCGTGGCGTTGAGGCCATAGTCAACCTCGGCGTTGTCGAGGAAGGGCACGCTGGCCGCCTCGACGTAAATCGAAAAGCCACGGCATTCCACTTCCCACTCATCGCCGACCAGATCGGACGGTTCGCAAAACTCGAGCTGGCAGTCTCCTTTCAGCGTACCGGCGTGGACCGCTCGCAAGCGGATGCCGAGCCCGTCGATCTCCTGCTGCTCGATCAGCTTGCGAAAGTGGTCCTGGGCGTTGTCGGACAGCGTCATCATCGAATTTCTACCAGCAAAGTCATCAGCTTGGACATGCGGCCATTGTAGCTTTCATCAACTCGCACCAGCGCCACGCCTATACTCGGCGGCGAATCACACAAGGAGCACGCAATGACCGACACAGCCCTGCGCGACCAGCACTGCCAGCCCTTGAAAGGCAAGCAACATGCCCTTTCGGCGGACGCAATCGACACCTTCCTGGCCGACCTGCCCGGCTGGCAGCGCGATGGCGATGGCATCCGCAAGAAGTTCGAGTTCGATGACTACCACCACACGATGGCGTTTGTGAATGCCGTGGCGTGGATCGCGCACGGCGAAGACCACCACCCTGATCTGAACATTGGTTACGACCGCTGCGGTGTCTATTTTTCTACGCACGATGTCGGCGGGCTGTCCAAGAACGACATGATCTGCGCCGCCAAGGTTGACGCCCTGCTTGGCTGAGTCAGACCCGAGCGACGCGCGCTCGAGCGCAATGGTTGCTGCGTGGCTGGCTATGCTGGCGGCCATCGTGGTCACGCTCGCTGGTTTCGCACATTGGCAGGTCACGCACGAACTGGACGTGCGTGCGCAGCAACGCATCCTTGCGAGCACCAGCGAGCTGCCGATCGCGCGATGGAGCATGACCAACGCCGACGACATCATCGCCGGTCGAGTTTTCGGTGACGCAGATACGCGTTTCGACGAAGCCGGATTGCATGTCACCAGTCGTGGAGTAGCGGTCGAGTTCGGCATTCGTCTCGACGGACCGCTCGACCTTGCGCGCTTCGGTTTGGTATCCGTGGCTGTCGATTCCGATGTCGGCAGCCGCTTTCAGTGGTCGGTGTATTTCCAGGATTCGACCACGCCCTGCCGATCCGAGCCACTGACCGTTGTCGATGGCCGGATTGTCAGTCGTCTCGATCAAATCGCCTGGCAGTGCAAGCTTCCATCGCGGCCTGCCGCGATCAGCCTGCGCATTGTCGTCGACGCAAGACGGGGAGCCAGCGTCACCTTCCGCGATTTCTCGCTGTCGCCGGTCGTCGCGTTGCAGCTTCCCGAACCCGACTCCATTCCGCTCGTCGCGCCTGGCGATGACCTGGTCAACGCCGAGAGTCGCCTCGATACGCTGCCAAATTCGATCCAGCCCCTTGTGATCGTGCAGCCCGAATGGCGTGACGCGGCAACGCTGCGATTGCGCGAAGATCTGCGCAGTGCAGTTCCGGCCGTTGTCGCGATCAGCGGTGCCGGTGTTGCCAATGCCTCACCTGCATCAAAATCGCTCACATTTAATGCGACGTGGTTGCTGCTCGCACTACTAGTGGTGGCTTGGCTGAGGCCGCCGAAGTCGCCGCGCTGGCGCGTCGTCGCCCGGGTTGGTGCAGCCTTGCTTATGCCGTTGTGGCTCAGCGTCGGGCTACGTCTGGGAACCAGCTTTTCCTTTGTTGACTGCTCGTTTGTTGCCGCCGGCGTGATCTATCTCGGCGTGTTGATTTGGCAGCGTGGCCAGCCCTGGAAGTGGATCGGCAAACCTGCTGCATGGCTGATTCCCACCGCCAGCGTAGCCATGACGCTTGTTCTTGCGATGCTCATCCCACGCGAGAACGGCCCGGAAGTTCCCGATTCAATCGCGGCGCTTCGCTACCTCGGCTGGGCCGCGATCCAGCAGATGATCGTGTTGCGCATCGTCGCCGACCGCATCGCTGGATTGGGCTGGTCCGCGAAGTGGGTCAGCCTTTCCGCAGCATCAGCTTTCGCTTTGCTCCACGCGCCAAACCAGGCGTTGATGTTGCTCACCTTGGGCGGCGGCCTGCTCTGGAACTGGAACTGGCAGCGCCACCGGGCGTTGCTGCCTAACGTGGTCGCCCACGCGCTTTGCGGCCTCATTGCCAGCGCCGCCATCGACCGCAGCTGGTTGTGGTCTGCGGAAATCGGATCACGCTTCTTCGCCGGCTAGCCTGACGCAGCAACTGCTTTCGACAAGCGTTTGACCACTTTGTCAAGATCCTCCGGCAGCGGTGCCACGAACTCGAAGTGGCGATCCTTGAGATCGAATGCGAAGCGCCCAGCGTGCAGGAAAAGGCGCTTGAGGCCGGCTCGATCTCTCACGCTTTTGTCGAATTCGCGATCGCCGTATTTTTCATCGCCTGCAATTGGATTGCCGACATGCGTGCAGTGCACACGAATCTGGTGCGTGCGTCCGGTTTCGATGCTGACATCGATCAGGCTGGCGCCGTCGAAACGCGTGACTTCGCGCAAGTGCGAAATCGAGTACTTGCCATCGGGATCGACCCGCACCATGCGCTCGCCGCCCTGCATCACCGACTTCAGCAAGGGCGCGTTGACGGTGAGGATCGGTTTCGGCAAGTAGTCGCGAACCAGGGCGACGTAACCTTTGCTGGCACGTCCTTCGCGGATTTCCGCTTGCAAACCGGTCAATGCCGAGCGCCTACGTGAGAACACCAGCACGCCGCTGGTGTCGCGGTCGAGCCGGTGAGCCAGTTCCAGGGTGTCGCGCGGACGCGCCGCACGAAGCAATTCAATGGCCCCAAAGCTGATCCCGCTGCCGCCGTGACTGGCGACGCCGGAAGGTTTGGACAGCACCAGAAAATCGCGGTCCTCATGGATGATCGCCTGTTCAATACGATTGAGCTGACCATCAGCCGGAGTGCCATGATCGGTCGGCTCGGGCACTCGGACCGGCGGAATGCGCACTTCGTCGTCAGCAGCCAGCCGATGATCGGGCTTGGCGCGCTTGCCATTGATGCGGACCTGGCCAGTACGAAGGATGCGGTAGATCAAGCTGCGCGGCACACCCTTGAGCCGCGTCACCAGGAAGTTGTCGATACGCTGGCCGTCGCGATCTTCGGGCACTCGCACGATCTGCACCGAAACCGGCGCGCTTTCTGCAGTACTTTCGACAGATCGGCCGGAAGGTCGCGTCATCATTGAAGAAATCAGGATTCCACTGCTACACTCGGGTGGCGCGTCGCGCTGATTTCCGGACCCGATCCATGGGTGCCGGAGATATTCATTCAGGCGCACCCGCGCCGTCACGCCCTTCTCTGCCTGCGTTCGATGCCCGATTGGGCCAACGCGGGATCACAAGCATCGTAACGGTTCGAGTTGGAAATTGCCCGCCGTCGCCAAGACGACCGGGGGTTTCCGGGCATGCAAGGCAACCATTTTTTGTCGATGCCGCAAGCATCGTCGGATTCAATCATTCGGTCGGCGCTCCTGCCCTCCGCCGCGATGCGAAACTCTCGTAGCGCGCGGAGGTGGTCGAGCGCAGGCCACAAGGAAAACCAGCATGAAGCGTATGTTGATCAACGCGACTCAGCGTGAAGAGTTGCGTGTGGCCATTGTCGATGGCCAGAATCTTTACGATCTCGACATCGAGATCCCCTCCCGCGAACAGAAAAAAGCGAACATCTACAAGGGTCGAATCACCCGTGTGGAGCCGTCGCTGGAAGCCTGCTTCATCGAGTACGGTGGCGAGCGCCACGGTTTCCTTCCGCTGAAGGAAATCTCCAAGATGTACTTCAAGGAAGGCGTCGACCACAACAAGTCGACCATCCGCGAACTGCTCAAGGAAGGCCAGGAAATCATCGTCCAGGTCGAGAAGGAAGAACGCGGCAACAAGGGCGCTGCCCTGACCACGTTTATCAGCCTTGCCGGTCGCTACATGGTGCTGATGCCGAATAACCCGAAAGCGGGTGGCGTGTCGCGGCGCATCGAGGGCGAAGATCGCCAGGCGATCAAGGAAGCGCTGGATCACCTGAATGTGCCCGACGACATGGGCCTGATCGTGCGCACCGCCGGCCTCGGTCGTGATGCCGAAGAGTTGCAGTGGGATCTCGATTATCTGATGCAGCTTTGGAAGTCGATTTCCGAAGCCGCCACGACGCGTTCATCGCCCTTCCTTATCTATCAGGAATCGCGACTGATCATCCGCGCTCTGCGCGACTACCTGCGCGGCGACATCGGCGAAATTCTGATCGACAACGAAGAGTTGTTCCAGGAAGCGCGCGACTTCATGCAGCAGGTGATGCCGAACAACCTGCGCAAGCTGAAGTTGTACACGGACACCACCCCGCTGTTCTCGCGCTACCAGATCGAAACCCAGATCGAGAATGCGTTTGAGCGCCAAGTGCGCTTGCCGGCCGGCGGTTCGATCGTCATCGACCAGACCGAAGCCCTGACCGCGATCGACATCAACTCATCGCGCGCGACCAAGGGCAGCGACATCGAGGACACGGCGTTCCATACCAACTGCGAAGCAGCGGTCGAGATCGCCCGCCAGTTGCGCATTCGCGATGCCGGTGGCCTGATCGTGATCGACTTCATCGACATGGACAGCCCGCGACACCAGCGCGAAGTGGAAGACAAGTTGAAGGACGCGCTGAAGCATGATCGCGCCCGCGTCCAGATTGGTCGCATCTCACGCTTTGGCCTGCTCGAAATGTCGCGCCAGCGCTTGCGTCCGAGCCTGGGCGAAGCCACTCAGATTGTCTGCCCGCGATGCGAGGGCCACGGCAGCATCCGCAGCGTCGAATCGCTGTCGCTGTCGGCGCTGCGCCTGGCGGAAGAACATGCAATGAAGGACAGCACCGGCCAGGTGCTGCTGCAGGCACCACCGGATGTCGCCAACTTTCTGCTCAACGAGAAGCGCAAGCAACTAAGCGAGATCGAGGCACGTCACAACGTGGCCCTGATCGTGGTGGCCGACATCAACCTGGAAACGCCGCATCTGGAAATCCAGCGCCTGCGCGGAGCGGATCTGGGCGATACGCCACAACCAAGCTACCAACGTCTTACGCCAGTGGCGGCCACCGCCTTACCGCAAATGGCAACTCCGGGTGTTGAAGCGGAGCAGCCGGCAGTCAGTCGCGTTGCACCGATGCAGCCTGCCCCGCAGCGGCCTGACATGAGTGAGCCGGCCAACGTCGCTGCCGAGCGCAAGGAGCCTGCTGGAAAAGGCTTCTTCGCTGCCATCGCCGCATGGTTTGCGGGCTCTTCGGAACCGGCAACGCCCCAAAAGGCCAAGCCGGCCAAACGTAGCGATTCCGGACGTGCCGGCAGCGATCGCAACGAACGTGGTCAACGCCCGCGTCGCGATTCCGAGCGCCGTCCCGGATCAACCGGCCAAGGCACCCGCCAGCCGAAACCTGATCGGGCCGAACGCGGCGAGCGCGACAAGGACAGTGCTGGTGGCGGTGGACGTGGTGGACGCCAGAACGAAAGCGCGCGTACTTCGAAGCGTCGTGGCGAACGCAGCACCGGGGGCAGCTCCAGCAGCACTACCGAGCGCGCTTCCGGTTCCGGCCGAAACACGACGAAGTCCGAATCGGCTGCAACGGAAGAAAAGGCCGCCATCGCTGCCGTGGCAGCCGTCAGCGTTGCCGATGTTGCGGCGGACGAGACCAAGGTCGATGTCGCAGTGACATCGTCCGACACGCAAGCGTCCGAAAACGCCAGCACGGATGACAACAAGGAAACCGGCAAGACGCGCCGCCGTGGCCGTCGTGGCGGGCGTCGCCGCCGCAAGGACAGCGCGACAGCAACGGAAGACGGGGGCGATGCCAACGACGAGTCCGTCAAAGCCACGTTCGATGACGAAGACGGCGAAGACAATGATCTCCCGAAGCGCGGTCGCGGTTCGAAAGCGGCAGGTGCCTCCGCTGCCGTTGCGGCGACGGCAACGGCGAATGACAGCGACTCGAATGATGCTGGCGAGACGTCGGCGACCGATGCAGTTGAACCAACGCGAACGCCGAAAATACTCGATGCCGTGAAAGCTGTCGAGACGGCGCAGGCTTCGTCGTCTGAGGCGCCAGGGACGGACGCCAGCGCTGTTGTCGCCCACAAATCGTCAGCGGATTCGGTGGTTGCTGCGAAAGCGGCCGATACGACGATTTCCCCGGTCGCTGCGGCCGAGCGTCCGAGTCGCGAGTCACGCGATTCGGTCAGCGAACCGGTAGTCGATACGCCGAATGCGGCTATTCCCGTGGCCGATGCCAGCAACACCAACGATGACCAGGTGAAAGCCGTCCAGGCGACGGTCGATCCGTCGGTCGATCAGGTCAAGAAGTCGCCGGATGCTGAATCGGCACCTCCGGCTCGTGCCGAACCAGTGCAGGCACGCAACGCAGAGATAGCGCCGAACAATGTTGGCGACCAACCGGGACTTCCCCTGTCAACGCCCGACGAAGACTCACCGGCGCGCGCGAGCTCCAACGCTGTCGATGTGAACGACGAAAAGAGCGCTTCCGATGAGGACCGCACTGCGCCGCCTTCAACGCCATGAAACTAGCCGGGGCGACCGCGCTGCGGTTGCCCCGGTTGAATCACTCGGCGAAATCCTGTCCTTCCAGCAAACCGTTGATTCCAGCGAGATGCGCCAGCGCAACCGTATTGTCGATGTCGAGTTTTTCGAACAACCGATATTTGTAGGTTGCGACAGTCTTTGGACTGAGCTTCAGCGTTTCCGCGATTGACTGCATGTCGCGCCCGATCGACAGCATCATCGCCACTTCAAGTTCGCGCGTTGTCAGTGCCTCGAATGGCGAACCCGTGTTGCCGTCGAGCGCATCCAGCGCCAGTCGTTCGGCCACTTTTGCAGCCAGGTAACGACGGCCATCGGCAACGGTACGGATCGCCTTGATCAGTTCTTCCGATGAACAGCCTTTGGTCACGTAGCCACTCGCGCCGGCGGCCAGCAAACGACGCGGGAACGGTGATTCGGACACCATCGACACGATGACGATGCGGGTGCGCAGGTCAAGTTTTCGGGCCCGATCAGTGACTTCAATGCCACTCAAGCCCGGCATCTGCACGTCGACCAAGGCGACATCAGGCTCGGTACGTTTCAAAAGCAGCAACCCGGCCTGGCCGTCTTCGGCCTCGCCGACTATCTCGAAATCCGGTTGCGCCGACAGAATCATTCGGTAACCGGTGCGGACCAGTTCATGGTCGTCGATCAGTGCTATGCGGATCATGGTCTGTCCCTCCTGGACGGTCGCCTCGCTGACGACTCGTCGAGTGTGAAACGATGCCCAAGCCTCCGCAAGTGTCCAGTAGGACAGCGCTAGCTGGCGAGCTTGCCCAAGGCCGCTCGAAATCTTGCAGCGATCCGCGCCTGACCGGCATGCTCGAAATCGCGGACAACGCAGCGTCCATTGACGAAGACATCGCGAACCAGACGGCTATTGCCGGAGAACAACCAGGTATCAATGGCATTGCCTTGGTCGCGACCCGCCAGCAACGGCGACGCATCGTCGAGAACCACCCAGTCGGCACGATTGCCCACCGATGGAACGCTTGCGTCGCCACCTATCAGGTTACCGATCGGCATCGCACTGGCCTGTGCACCGCCGCTCAGCGAGGATTGCAGCAAGGTTTCGCCAACGCTGGCACCGGCAACCTTGGTCGCCACGTTTCGTGAGCGCGTCACCAAGCGTTGGCCATATTCGAGCCAGCGCAATTCCTCGACTGGCGAAACAGAAATCTGGCTGTCCGAACCGATACCGATGCGCCCGCCCTGACGCAGGTAGTCGGCGAGCGGAAACAAGCCATCGCCAAGGTTTGCTTCGGTTGTCGGACACAGGCCGGCGACAGCTTCGCTTTCGGCCAATCGAGTGACTTCGCTTTCATCGAGGTGAGTTGCATGGACAAGGCACCAGCGCGCATCGACGTCGGCGCGATCAAGCAGCCATTGCACCGGTCGCGCACCGTGCACCGCGACGCATTCATCCACTTCGGCAACCTGCTCGGCGACATGCACGTGGATCGGCAACATGCTTGCAGGAAATCCGCTGCGCGACGGACCGAGTTTGGCGACACCGTCCAGCACCTCGGCCATCGCCTGTTCGGGAACTGCGCGCAGGGAATGCAGGGCAATCCCGATTCGCACCGTCGCGCTCTCCTGCGTACGCAGGCGCTCGACCAGGCGCAGGAAGCTGTCGACATCGTGGCCGAAGCGCTTCTGGCGATCGTTGAGCGCACGGCCGTCGAACCCACCCCGCATATACAGCGTCGGCAGCAAGGTGATGCCGATGCCCGTTTCTTCTGCAGCTTCAAGCAGGGCCAGCGACATCGCCGCCGGGTCCGCGTAGGGCTGGCCATCGGGCTGGTGATGCAGGTAGTGGAATTCGCAAACTTGCGTATATCCCGCCTGCAGCATCTCGACAAACAGCTGGCTGGCGATCGCGCGCAGGCTGTCGGGATTGACCCGACTGGCATACGAGTACATCGCCTCACGCCAGCTCCAGAAGCTGTCGTCGGATGGTCCACGCCGTTCCGCAAGGCCCGCCATCGCGCGCTGGAACGCATGCGAATGCAGGTTTGGCATGCCTGGAACCACAAAGCGCCCTTGCCTTTCCGCCGACTGGGATTCGCCCGACGAGACATCGAGCAAAGCACCTTTCAGATACCGGCCGTCGTCGACTTCAAGCACGCCATCGTCGAGCCAACCCTGCGGTTGCCAGACGTGGTCGGCGTAGTAGCGGAGGCTGTCATTCATTGCGGATGCTTGGACGGGCTGAGACGACGGAAGTCTACCGGACCGGCCTGCAACAGCGATTGCGCAAGGTGTGCTCTGCAATAATGCGTCGATGAGCGATCACGCAAACGCGAACGATTGGGACGGCCTGCTTGTCGATTGC
>JBATAQ010000263.1:0-2759 GCA_049661925.1 Dokdonella sp. | reverse complement strand
GGTGAGTTCAAGTCCGAAGTGCAACACGTTTGAGGGAACGAAGGAAAAGTTCTTCGGGTGTTTTGAATCCTAACCGCTTGCGCGGTCGTTGGTTGAGTTCTTGCTCCACGCGGGCCAGTTCCTGCTCGCTGATCTTGGCCAGGTCGCAGCCTTTCGGGAAGTACTGGCGGAGCAGGCCGTTGAGGTTTTCGTTGCAGCCGCGTTGCCACGCACAGTAGGGGTCGGCGAAGTAGCTGGTCGCCTTCAGAATCTGATCGGCAATGGCGTGCTCGGCGAACTCGCTGCCGTTGTCCCATGTGAGTGTGTGTACGCGCGCGCGCAACGGATGCAACGCCTGCACGATCGCATGCAACGCAGTGTGCGCCGTGCCATCAGCGACAGCGTGCAATCGTACGTAGCCGGTCTTGCGCTCCACCAGGGTGATGATGCGCGCATTGCCCGGGCCGACGATGGAATCGCCCTCCCAATCGCCGACGCGCCGGCGTGATGCAACGATGACCGGACGCTCGCTGATGCGTTGTCCACCAAAGCGCTGGCGGTCGCGGGGCTTGCCACAGCGGTTCTTGCGTTGTGCCCGCGGTCGACGCCGACAGGTCCACAGCGTGCCACCCTGTTTGCGATCTTGGGCGATGTGCTGATAGATGCGTTCGTGACTGACGCGCGCCACCGCTCTGCCGGTGATTTGCGCGGGACTCCACTTCTCGCGCAGGCGTTGCTCAACCGTGTTCCAGACCTCCGGTGCAATCCGGGGAACGGTGGCCTTGCTTCGTCGATACGCGCTTCGGCGATGGGCGTTGGAGCCCTCATAGCGATCATCCGCAGAATGCTGATTGCGTCGGATTTCGCGACTGATGGAACTGGCGCTGCGCATCAGCCGGCGAGCGATGCCACGTTGCGAAATGCCAGCGCCAAGCAGCGCCTGAATCTGGTAGCGTTCGCCTTGGCTCAGGTGCGAATAGTTCATGTGCAACTCCACTTGCCGGTGAAGTGGCGCAGGCTACCGCACCTGGGCCTCTCTACGGCGCTGGGTGTTGCACTTCGAAGTTGAACTCACCGGGTGTTGCACTTCGAAGTTGAACTCACCGCTACTGATTTTCTTGCTGATTTTCAGGAGTTATCATGAAATTTTTGATCGTCGTGTTTGCTGTTTCTCTTGGCGCGATTAGCAGTCTGGTCGGAGCACAGACGGTTCCGCCGGGTCAATACTGTCCGGTGGCGAGTGATTTCGATATTCGGCCAGACGTGCTCTATCCCGGAGACTTCATCGCATACTATCAAACGCTTCCTGCTAGCTACACGGCGCAGAGAGCCGCCTTCGTTGACGAGACGGCGCGTGTGATCAACCTTGTCGGTCGGGCATACATCACCGGGGTCGGTATTCCGCCACCCAATCCTTTGCCAGGCGGATTTGGTCCCGTTACTCCGGGTCCGTATCATCTGATCGTTGAATTTTATTACTTCGATCCCCAGGGCGTTCGCCAGTTCTGTCCAACGCTGGACATTCCGTTCACGGTCGGCGGCAGCGGCGCAGCCTCGGCAACGCCAGTTCCGTCCCTGAATGCGTGGATGCTGGTGGCTCTCGCGGGTCTGTTGTGCGGCTTGGGACTCGCCACGCAACTACGTCGCCGCCGTCGAAACGTCACTCGTTGATTGATTGCTCAACGGTACTAGTCGCAGCGGTTCGCGAAGCTCTCCCAATCGCGTCATTGATCAGCTAGCGCTGTTGTGAAGCGCTTGCGCGAACGCGGAAACGCTCTTTCAACAGCCGTAGGACTGGTCAGTCCATTTTGACCTTCGTTGAACCACTGAAAACACAGCAAAATCAAAACGGATCCCCGCCTGCGCGGGGACGACGAAGTTGAGGTGTCGTCATCGCTCCAGCGAAGTGGCCCCTTGCTCGGCACAAGTCGCCGCCTCGGCAACAACCGCAGGCAGGGCAGGTGCGCGCCGGCATGAATGGTACAGGCCATCGAACGCATAAATTGCGAGTGCGACCCAGATGCCGGCGAAGCCGATCAATTGGTTGCTGTCGAAAGGCTCGCTGAATACCCAGACACCGATCAGCAACTGCAAGGTCGGTGCGATGTACTGGAGCATGCCGATTCTGGTCACGAACGCATCTCGGTACTCAAGCTCGACGTCGAAGGCGCCGAAACCGTGCTGTTCTCCAGCGGCTAGGGAAACTGGATCGACAAGGTGGACACCTTCGCCATAGAACTCCACGAGGACTCCCTTTGGGCCAACGCCAGCGCGGCGTTTCACAACGCCATCGAAGGGCGCGATCTGGAGTTGTCGCGCAGTGGTGAGCTGACTATCGCGCGGCGCATCGGGTAGAACGCTCGCGCGGATAGAACGCCGCATCGATCAGAGGTTGCGACCGTGACCTCAAGTTCATAAAAAAATTCTTGATCAGAATCCGTGGTTTGTGGCAACCTTTGCGACCGGCGTGGTGGACTGCGTCGCGAGACGCCGTTTGAAACTTCAACGCCTTGGCTGATTCAGCCAACACATCGTTGCGGTATAACTTAGTGGCGGAAGGAATTGTCCCATGATCGTTTCAACAAAAACCTCACAAAGTTCCTTCCTTCCTTCCCTCCTACTACTGACGGCCATCGTCGGTACCGGGCTCAGCGGTGAGTTCAAGTCCGAAGTGCAACACGTTTGAGGGAACGAAGGAAAAGTTCTTCGGGTGTTTTGAATCCTAACCGCTTGCGCGGTCGTTGGTTGAGTTCTTGCTCCACGCGGGCCAGTTCCTGCTC
>JBATAQ010000262.1:0-4366 GCA_049661925.1 Dokdonella sp. | reverse complement strand
TGTCGACGGGCTTGCGCGCGCTCGGAATCCGCGTTGATGAAACCGACGCCGGCGCGACGATTCACGGCGGCTCGTTGCAAGGTGGCAGCATCGACAGTCACGGCGACCATCGTGTGGCAATGAGCTTCGCGATTGCCGGCTTGCTTGCCCAAGACCGCGTCAGCATTACGGACTGCGCCAACGTCGCAACCTCGTTCCCCGGTTTCCGTGATCTCGCCAATGGATGCGGATTCACGATCGATCCGTGTGGTCAGCAATGACCTTGGCGACATGTCTGCGTTAGCATCACGGGTTGATTGCTCCTGTGAGTCGGTATCCATGCTTCGACTATTTCTTGCCTTCACGTTCGCTGTCATGGCCTTTGGTTGTGGGCAACCGCGACCCGAAGCGAAGGCCTCGCCCGACACGGCTACGGTGCCGCCATACACGCTTGAGCGCTTTCGTGATGACGCCAAGATCGTCGCCGGAGTCGAGACGCTGGTCTTCGACAATCCCTACGGCGAAATCACCGTCCGACAGACCAACGCGTCGGCGGTTGCCTGGCAGGGGGTCGAGCAGCGCATTGGCGAACGTCCCCGCGTCGCCCGCATCGAACCATTTCAGCAAGGAAAGCAACAAGGCGTCCGCATTCGCTATCCAGACATCAAACCATCCGCACCCGCCAATCCGCGCCAGGGTCGGGTTGACCTGTATGTCTTCGTTCCGCGCGGCTACAAACTCGATCTGAGGTCGGATTTCGGGGCGATCACCGTGCGCAAGGTTGAGGACGATGTGCGTGCGCGAAGCCGGACCGGCATGATCGTCGTCGCCAATCGGGGTTCCTACGATCTGCAGAGCCAGAGCGGCGAACTGCGTGCCTATGCGATGGAGGCCCTCGGCGATGCGCCGAGTCGACTGCATACCAGCGGCAACATCCTCGTCGATGTGCCGGTTTTCGATGACATTGTCGTGGAGGCGACCAGTGAGGGCGAATTTCGCTCTGACGTCAAGCTGGACAGCCAGACTGTTGATCCCCAAGGCGTCACTCGCGCGCGCTTCACACATGGCACGCAAAAGCATCGGTTGACAGCAGAGGGTGGTCACAGCGTCATTTTGCAAGTTCTGAACAAGCCGATTCCCGAAGACGGCGACGCAGATGACTGAAAAATTCGGTAAAGTCGGCCACGTATCCAAGTAGAGGCGTTCGGCGGCAGTCGGCACGCTGATATTTTCATCTATTGCTTGCCGATCACGAACCGTCATGCAGCGCACAGGGGATTCCATGCTCAACACCAATATTCGTTGCATTGTCGTCGCGTCGCTGTTCGGACTGGCAGTCAGCGCATTCGCTCAAACACCCAAGCCACAACCGGTCTACAACCGCGACGGCGTGCAGGTGCAGACGAACACGGCAGAACTGCTCGGCTCGGTGACGCCGGACATCATCCACGTTGATGTCCACAATGACCCGGTCGGGCAGGAATGGCGACCGGGCGATCCGATTCGAGAGATTCCGCGCCAGCATTGGAACGATCCGGCCGTGTTCGCGGCGGGCCAGCTCGCGCCGGTCAATCCGGTGGCAGCAGGCGTCGACAAGTTGGCCCAGCTCCAGCGCGATTACGATGCATCGGTCAATCCGATCGGTCGCGCCTTCACCACACCGGTCTACAGTTTCGAAGGTGCGCCGGGTACGACCTTGCCGCCCGATCCGACCGGCGATGTCGGTGCGACCCAGTTCGTGCAGGCGGTCAATGCTTCTGGTGGCACCCGCGTTCGGGTCTACAACAAGAGCGACGGCGCGCAGGTTGGCAACTTCATCTTGACCACCCAACTCGGCGGCACCGGTGCCTGCGCCAACGGTTTCGGCGATCCCATCGTGGTTTACGATGGTATTGCCGACCGCTGGGTCATCACCGAATTCTCGAACACGGCTGGTCGAACGTTGTGCGTGTATGTCAGTGCGACCAGTGACGCGCTGGGTGGCACGTTTTATCGCTACGGTTTCCAGACGGCCTCGTTTCCCGATTATCCGAAGTACGGCGTATGGCCCAACGCCTACTACGTAGGTGCCAACGAGAGCTCGGTGTCCGGCCAGCGCCCATTTCTTGCGCTCGAGCGCGCCCCGATGTTGACCGGTGCAGCGGCGCGGTTCGTGCGAGTCAATGTGCCGAATCTGCCTGGATTCGGTTTCCAGATGACGACACCAGCCAGCGTGACCGGCCCAGATGTGCCGCCGACCGGCGCACCTGGCATTTTCATGCGTCACGTCGATGACGAGGCGCATTTTCCGGGCAGCAACGACCCGACCAAGGATTACCTGCAGATGTGGCAGTTTGCTGTCGACTGGACTCCGCCGACGCCGACGACGACCTTGACCGGGCCGAGCCAGATTTTCATCGAAGAATTCAGCTCCGACTTGAATGGCTTGACTGCATTCAATGCATTCCCACAGCCGAATGGGACAAAACTCGATCCGCTGCGCGAGCCGATCATGAACATCCTGATGTACCGCAATCTCGGTGCCTATGAGGCCATCGTCGGCAACATGGTCACGGATGTTGACGGTGCCGATACCGGCGGCGTGCGCTGGTTCGAACTGCGTCGTACTGGCGGTTTGGCCGGTACCTGGTCGTTGTTCCAGGAAGGGACGTATGCACCGGCCGACGCTGGCGGTCCGGCTGACCGCTGGATGGCCGGCACCGGCATCGACAGCAGCGGTAATCTGGGCTTGGCCTACAGCGTCACCCGACAATCGCCCGGCATCTTTGCCAGCCTGCGCTACACGGGTCGGCTGACTGGCGATCCGCTGGGCGTGATGACGGCGACGGAAACCGAGTTGGCGACCGGCACTCGCAGCCAGGGTGCCGACCGCTGGGGCGACTACCACCAGATAGGCGTCGACCCTGTCGATGGCTGCACGTTCTGGTTCGTTGGCGAATACATGGGACCGGCCGGCGGCACCAACAACACGCGTGTCGGCGCATTTCGCCACGACAATTGCGGCATGCCCAGCTTCACGCTGTCGCCGACAATCGCAAACGCGAACATTTGTGTCATGGCCTCGTCCGTCGCATTGTCGCCGAACACGATCAACGTTGGCTCGGTCAGCGGCTTCAACAGTCCGGTCAGCCTGATTCTTTCGACTTTGCCTGCCGGGTTCATGGGCACGTTTACGCCGTCGACCGTGCCGACCCTGCCAGGTACGTCCACGCTCGACCTGACGGCGTCGCCGGGTGTTGCCGCAGGAATCAACATCGTCACGATCCAGGGTGCGTCCGGCGCGATCATCAAGACTTCCGATATTTCGGTCGATGTCGCGACGATTACACCCGTCGCACCCGCATTGACGACGCCCGCCAATGGCGCAACGAACGTGGCGATCAATCCAACCTTGACCTGGACAGCCTCCGCGCAGGCTGCCAGCTACATGGCGGAGGTCGCCAGCGATGCGGGGTTCAGCAATATCGTCTTCTCTGGATCGGTCAGTTCGGGCACCAGCATTCTTGTCAGTACCGGCCTGGCGTCCAACACAACGTATTACTGGCGAGTCAGCAGCGCCAACACCTGTGGCACGTCGGCTGTATCGGCGGCGTTCTCGTTCACCACGCTGCCGGCGCCGGGTGACTGCTCGGCTGGCAGCTCCGCTCAAAACGTGTTCCTGGAAGACTTCACGAATGGTGCTGGCGGGTTTGCCGCCACGGGTGGTTGGGCGCTGTCCACGGCCCGTCCAAGTCCGGCCTCCGGCGGCATTGCAATGAAATCGAATGCAAGCACGGGAACTTCGAACCAACTGCTGACGTCGCCGACCATCTCGTTGCCGACCGGACAACTGCCGCTGACTCTGGCCTTCCAGCGCTGGCGATTCCTCGAGAACAATGGGACGACGGCGTGCTATGACGGTGGTTTCATGGAACTGTCCGTCAATGGCGGCGCGTTTACGGCGATTCCGGGTGCGAAAATATTGAATGACCCTTACACCGGCCCGCTCGGCGGTGGCCAAGCTGCGTGGTGCAGCGCCGCAGCAGTGGATTACAACGCCCTTGGCACGCTGATCGATTTGAGCGATTGGGCGGGTAGTTCCGTGCAACTTCGCTGGCGCGTCACAACTGATGGTTCCGTTGCCGACGAGGGCTGGTACGTCGACGACGTCCGGGTCCAGGCCTGCTCGACCGATGCCATCTTCGCGGACGGATTCGATTCCCCGATCGTTCCATAAGCGAATCGGTGCAACAAGCATGGAAGGGCGCTATGGCGCCCTTCTTTTTTGGTGCGCCCGGCAGGGCGCACTTGCTTGGAGGTGAAAGTCCTCTATCCACCCGGCAAGGGGAAGGATTAGCGGAAGGCAAGGGCGTTTCGGGTGACTGGGCGTCTGGAGGAAGCTGGAAGC
>JBATAQ010000261.1:0-8294 GCA_049661925.1 Dokdonella sp. | reverse complement strand
TGGCCGAGCGCGGGCGAGTAGTGCCGGAACTTTCCCGAAGCGATGTGCGCGAACTGCTGTTCCAACACTACCGCATCATCTATCGGCTCGGGGCGCATCGCGTCGATATCCTCGCGCTCGTGCATGGCGCGCGACTTGGAGCGTTTGCCGCATCCACCATGGAACGTCGGATGATTGACGCTCCTGGCGTCTGCCGCGCACAAGCTCTCAGCGAACTCGAAAGCAGAGCGCGAAGGCTTCGTCTGCCCATGGAAAAGTCATGACCACACCCGCGTCCGCCAAGCACCTGTTGGCTCGCCTGGAAGATGTGAGCGCGCCTGAGCTGCGCCGCATGCTGGTCGAGCATATGACTCGGCGCAAGCTGGGATTGTATTGGGAAAGCGACGCCATCGCTCGCGATGCTGCACTCAATGCCGACGTGGTACTGCCGCGCCACGTGGCCGGATTGAGCCATCGGCCCGAAGACATGGCCGCTGGCGCACCGCAACGCAACCGCGACTGATCGTTGGGCGTGAAAGGTCATAACCGGTTTGAGTTGCTCGCCGATCGCCGGCAAGATAGTCGAATGAGTATTTCTTCCACTCATCGGCAACCTTCGCCCATCGACACCGTGCTGGAAATGGCCGAAATTGACGATGGGAAGCTGTTAGCCGATCCCTTGTTCCGGCATCGCTATGGCTCGGATGCGCCGGATTTTCCGTGCCATGTTTTTGCATTTGCGCGGGATGGTGATCAGCGCGGGGCGTTGCTGTGTTACATCCACTTCACGCCACAGGGTGATTTCCTGCTGGGTGGCGGCGCGTGCGTCGACAACCGCGCCTTGCGCTTGCTGCCGCGCGAGTCGCGCGATGCGATCCGTGGAGCCGGCGGTCTGTACCGTCATGCGCTGGCTTGGTCCGTGCAGCATTTCAGTGATCGCTATCAGGCGATCTTTGGTTATTGCGGCGATGCGCTGGCCGAGCGTGTCGACCTGGATGTCGGCTTTCGAAAAACGCGCCACGAGCACTTGCTGGTTCATTTCAGCGATGGCGTTTCGAGCGCTGATCGGGAGAGGCTGATCGAGCAGGGGCATGCAGTGGGACCGTTCTGACTACGAACGCGGTGCGCAGGACTTGCCTCGTGTAACTCCGGTGATTGCGCGTGGTGACCGCGCGTACAGTCGGACTTTGATTGCCGTCTCGTGACAATCGGGTGACAGCGGCAGCGTCGCTGTCATGGCACTGTCACAATCGGGTACTAGCTTGAATCGGCTGGTATTTCCGCCACGCATTGCCGGGTCTCCATTACGTGTCCGCAACTGCTTCGACCGCACCTTCGCTGGCACAACGCGCCCAGCAGCGGGCAGGCATGCGTTCGACGCGAGATCGCCTGGGCCGCGCAGTTGCAGGCGTCGGCGCGTCGGTGCTGTTGTTGACCATCATCGCGATACCGCTGTTCCTTGTCTTCCAGTGGTGGTCGGCCGCGCCGCTTGGCGATGGCGGCGAACAATTACTGGTGCTGGTTTGGGGCACTCTCAAGGCGACTCTCGCCGCCCTTTTCATTGCGGTGCCGATTGGCGTGGGTGCGGCGATCCACGTTGCGGCGTTTGTCGGCGAGCGCTGGCGTGGAAGGTTGCGTGTTGCGATGGAGTTGCTTGAGTCACTGCCATCGGTCGTGATTGGACTGGTCGCCGCGATCTGGCTGGCGCCGTACCTGAAATCCCATCTGCTCGCGACGTTGCTTTCGCTTCTGGTATTGGCCTTGGTTATCGCGCTGCTTGCGCGCAGCGTCGACTTGCGCGAGCGTCGCCGCTGGGCGCAGTTGCCGCTGTTGATGCTTCCGATCGTGTTGCTGGTCGTTGTCGGTGCGAGCTTGTTCGCTCCCGCGTCTGGCTGGCAACCGCTCAACCCGTGGAACGCGGTTGTCGTCGGCGTGGCGATGGGATTGGCCAATGTGCCGCTGGTCTTCAACTCTGCCGAGGCCAGCCTGCGTCACATCGCGGTGTCGTTTGGAACTCCTGCACAGGCCTTGGGCGCAAAGCCATTGCAGATGATCCGAACGCTGCTGTTGCCGCTGGCATGGCCGGCGATGCTGGGCAGCGCGTTGCTGGCGGCATCTCGTTGCAGTGGCGAAACGATGATTGTGTTGATGGCCAGCTCGAACACGCCATTGCTCAGCGTCAACCCGTTCGACGGATTGCGCAGCCTCGCGGCCGACATCGCCTTGAGCCTGCCCGTTGCCGCACCATCCAGCGCCGCCTATTCGCGACTGCTATTGGCGACCCTGCTGTTGTTCGCGATCAGCTTTGTGCTTGACTTGCTGGCGCGGCGCTTTCGCGGCGATCCACTGAACACGGAAAACCGCGCATGAAAGTCGAGCGCGGCAGCACCGCGATGTGGTTTGCCGGCAGTAGTCTCAGCGTGATGCTGCTGGTGACCGCCGCTGTGCTGTTGCTGTTGTTGCGCAATGGGTTGGCACCGTTCTGGCTGGCTGACATCGTCGAGTTCGACGTGCGCGGTGCGGCTGAAGTCACGACTGTGCTCGGAACGATCATTGATGAAGATGCGCAATCGGTCATTGTCGATAGCGGCGACGCGTCGAGCAGCAATGGTCGTTACACACGAGTCCCAATCGCAGCGATCGCTTCGCGCAGCACGCCTGCGGATGCGTACGTCGCGACGGCCAGCGATGGCAGCGTTCGATACGGTCGTGGCGCCGCTACGCCTGATGGGTCCGACGTCACGAGCTACTCCAATCGACTCGGCAGTGGCGAAAAATTCGTCGTCGCCGTTCGACAGTTCGCCCGATTCGTATCGACCGGGCCGAGCGCTGGCGGCGTCCTGCCGGCATTGATCGGCACCGTGATTCTGGTGCTGTTGATGAGTGTGCTGGTAATGCCGATCGGCATTGCCGCTGCCATCTGGCTGAGCGAATACGCCGGCAATCGCCGCCGCGCGCGTTGGGTGCGCGCCGCGCTGACCAGCCTGGCCGGAGTGCCGACCATCGTCTACGGCGTGCTCGGTCTTGGCCTATTCGTGCATGCGCTGGGTAGCTCCGTGGATCAACTCTGGTTTGCGCAACGATTGCCAGCGCCGACGTTCGGCAGCGGTGGTTTGCTGTGGGCGGCACTGACTTTGGCGTTGCTGACCTTGCCGATTGTCGTGGTCAGTATCGAGAACGGATTGGCAGGCGTTCCGCGCCGACTGCGCGACGGCGCGCTGGCGCTCGGCGCAACACGCAACGAAATGTTGTGGAGAGTGCTGCTTCCAGCCGCTGGTCCAGCGCTGTTGACCGCGCTGATTCTGGCAATCGCGCGCGCCGCTGGTGCAGTGGCACCACTCATGCTGGTCGGTGTCGTCAAGCTTGCGCCGAGCCTGCCGATTGACGGTGAGTTTCCTTACCTGCATCCCAGCCGTCAGTTCATGCACCTGGGTTTTTCGGTCTACGACCAGGCGCTCGCCAGTGGCGACGCTTACGACGGGGTGGCGCGCGCGTGGAGTTCCGCGCTGTTACTGCTGCTGATGGTCGGCCTGCTCAACAGCAGCGCCATTCTGCTACGCCGACGGCTCGATTCGCGCCAGCGCAGCCTCGATCTCGTGGCCAGCGCATGACAACCAGGACACCACCATTCGGCGCGTCGGATATCGCTATGCAGAGCACTGCGCTGTCGCTGTGGTTCGGAGTGCGTCAGGTGATCGACGACGTCACCTTGTCGATTCCGAAAGGGCAGGTCACCGCCATCATCGGTGCCAGCGGCAGCGGCAAGTCCAGTCTGCTGCGCTGCTTCAATCGGCTCAACGACGATATCGACGGTAATCGGATGCAAGGCCGGATCACGCTGGATGGCATCGACGTGCATGGCCGCGACCTGCCGGTGCACGAACTGCGTCGGCGCGTGGGCATGGTTTTCCAGCGGCCCAATCCATTTCCGATGAGCATCGGGGACAACGTCGCGTTTGGCCTACGCCTGCTCGGCATCGGCAAGGGCAGCGAGCGCGAAGGACGCGTCGAGGCAGCATTGAAGTCGGTCGGGCTCTGGGCCGAAGTCGGCGATCAACTCGATGGGCCGGCGATGCGCCTGTCGCTGGGTCAGCAGCAGAGGCTGGTGCTGGCGCGTGCCATGGCGGTAGAACCCGAAGTGCTGCTGATGGACGAACCCAGCTCTGCCCTCGATCCGCTTTCCACGCTGCGTTTTGAGGAACTGGTGCATGGGCTGGCCGGCCAGATAACCATTGTCCTGGTCACCCACAACATCCAGCAGGCAGCGCGTGTGTCCGACTACACGGCCTACTTGCAAGGCGGTCGGCTGGTCGAATTCAACCGCAGCGACGATCTGTTCAGTCAGCCGAGCGAACGCCAGACAGAAGACTATCTGACCGGGCGCTACGCTTAGGCGATCACCGTCCCGCATCAATTGAGAACCAATGAACCGACTCTCCCCGCATATCTCCCGTCACCTCGGCAGTGAACTCGACGAAGTCCGCCAGAACGTTCTCGCGATGGGCGGCCTGGTCGAAGAACAACTGGTTGCCGCCTTGCGCGGACTGGTCAACGGCAGCGTCAGTTCGGCCAGCGAAGTCAGTGATCGCGAAGCCCTCATCAATGCCGCTGACGTCGACATCGATGGCCAGTGCGCCCAGATCATCGCGCGCCGCCAGCCGGCCGCATCCGACCTGCGACTGGTGTTGACAATCATGAAAATGGTTGGCGACATGGAGCGCATTGGCGACGAAGCGAAACGCATCGGTCGGCTCGCCGACAAAGTGGTCGATAGCGAGGGCGCCGACGACACCAGCGTCGCACTGGCCGGCCTTGGCGAGAATGTGCGCGACATGCTGCGCAGTTCGCTGGATGCGTTTGCACGACTGGATCCCGAGCAGGCGCTGGTGGTGATGCGTCGCGATCGTGCCGTCGATGCGACCTATCGCGAAACCCTGGCGACGATCACGGCGCGAATGCAATCGCAACCCGAACGCATCCCGACCGAGCTCGATCGACTCTGGGCCGCGCGCTCGCTGGAGCGCATCGGCGATCACTGCAAAAACCTGTGCGAATACGTGATCTATCTGGTCAACGGCAAGGACGTGCGCCATACCGGTCTCGCGAAACCCCCCGCCGGCTGACTACGAAGTCGTTGCCGCCGCGTACTGTTTCACTTTTGCCAGCATGGCGGAAAGGCCGTTTGACCGCGTTGGCGACAGGTGCTTGGCGAGTCCGATCATCTGGATGAACTCCGGTTCGGTCGCGATGATCTCGTCAGCCGGCCGGTCGGAGTAGACGCGCAGCAGCAGTGCAATCAATCCGCTCACGATGGCTGAATCGCTGATCGCATCGAAGTGCATCGAGCGTGAGCTACCCGAAGGCACCAGCCACACCTGCGACTGGCAGCCGTCGACCTTGAACGCATCAATTTTTTGATCGTCCGGGAACGGCGTCAGCTTGCGACCGAGGTCGATCAGGTATTGGTAGCGCTCGGTCCAGTCGCCGAACAGGGCGAACTCATCGGCTATTGTTTGCTGCGCCTGCGCGGCCGTGGCTTCCTGCGGCGCGGCCATCAGGCGATGCGCTCTTCGTTGCTGGCTTTCGCATCGGATAACTTCCAGCGCGTGCCGCCAGCGGCGTCCTCGATCACAACGCCACGCGCTGCCAGTTCATCGCGAATCTCGTCGGCGCGCTTGAAATCTTTTGCAGCACGCGCGGCGCGACGCGCTTCGAGCATGTCGTCAATCCACGTCGTGTCGATATCCGATCCCGACGCTTTCGATTGGAACCACGCTTCCGGGTCTTGTTGCAGCAAACCCAGCGCAGCACCACCGCCGAGTAGCGCGGCTTTGGCCTCGCGCTTTTTATCGACACTGGTCGCCTTGCGCGCCGCATTCGCCAGCGCCGCGATAATCGCGAGCGCTTCCGGCGTATTGATGTCGTCGCTGATCGCGGCGTCGACTGCATCGTTGTACGGCACCTCATCGACAATCACATCGGCCAGATCGCGCAACACGCCATACCAGCCATCGAGCGTCGCCTGCGATTGCGCCAGCGTGTTGTCCGACCATTCCAGCGGCTGACGGTAATGGGCTTTCAACAGCAGGAAGCGCAGCACTTCGGGTTTGTGTGATTTCAGCAGTTCGTGCAACAGCACCACGTTGCCGAGCGACTTGGACATCTTGCGACCGTCCATCGTCAACATGCCGTTGTGCAGCCAGTAGCGTGCGAACGGTGCGCCGCCATGCGAGCAGACGCTTTGCGCGATCTCGTTTTCGTGATGCGGAAACATCAAATCGTTGCCGCCGCCATGGATGTCGATGCTGTCGCCGAGGTGCGCTTCGGCCATCGCCGAGCATTCGATATGCCAGCCGGGACGACCACGTCCCCACGGGCTTTCCCATCCGGGCAAGTCGGGTCCCGATGGCTTCCACAAGACAAAATCTGCCGGATTGCGCTTGTACGGTGCGACTTCAACGCGCGCGCCAGCAATCATGTCGTCGACCGAACGTCGCGACAGTTGACCGTAGTCGGGATAGCTGCCGACATCGAACAACACATGGCCCTCGGCGGCATAGGCGTGGCCTTGGTCGATCAGGCGCTGGCACATCGCGATGATCTCGCCGATATGTTGGGTCGCGTGCGGTTCAATGTCAGCTGGGGCCACGCCTAGCGCGGCGATATCGTCGCGATAAGCCGCTGCATAACGGTCGCTGATCGTGCTGATCGGCACGCCTGCCTCGAATGCTGCCGCATTGATCTTGTCATCGACGTCGGTGATGTTGCGGGCATAAACCACTTTTGGATAGCGTCGTCGCAGCAAGCGTGCGAGCACATCGAACACCACGGGTGGCCGCGCATTGCCGATGTGGATGTAGCCGTAGACGGTCGGGCCGCAGACATACATCGTCACCCGCGCGGGGTCGTGCGGAACGAATTCCTCGTTGCGGCGGGTCAGGCTGTTATAAAGTCGGATCGACATGGGCGGCAGAGCGCGAAAAGCGGGTTTGGAGCGGGCTGAAATGATACCAGTCAGGAATCGTGCCACTTCGAGCAGTTTCTGAGCTTTGTCGTTTAACAGGTTAAGCGTCCGGCAAGTATTCAGTCGGTGCGTGATTCAATTGCCGCCACGAAACCACAGCGGCATGGCTCTCCCCGGCTTGCCCGAGCTTGGTTTTCGAATCATCGAGGTTGCCATGAACAAGCAAGTCATTCTTTCGGCGCTGCTCGCGACGTTCGCGGTCAGCGCTGCAACCGCAGGCGCACAGGACGGTCGCTACGATCGACCGCCCGGCGCAGACAACAGCAAGTTTGCGTGGGCCGACGTGCTGCGCGTGGACCCGCTGTACGAAACCGTGCGTACCAGCCGACCGCAGGAAGAGTGCTACGACGAGCCGGTCGAATATCGATCCGGCGGCAATCGTGGGGCAGGAACCGTGCTCGGCGCGATCGTCGGCGGCGTGCTTGGTAACGCGGTCGGCAAGGGCGATGGCCGCAGGGCCGCGACCGTCGTCGGTGCCGTCGCCGGTGGCGCGGTTGGCAACAACGTGGGTGGTCGCAACGACCGCTATTACAGCTCAACCGAAACGCGCTGCCGCACCGTGCACAGCAGCAGCGAAGAGCGCCGCATTGCTGGCTACGACGTGCAGTACCGCTATCGCGGTGATGTGTTCATGTCGCGACTGGATTACGACCCCGGTGAACGCCTGCGGGTTCGCGTGAGTGTTGAGCCGGCGGACTGATCGGACTGCTTGCTTGCAAATAAAAACGCCGGGTCAGCCCGGCGTTTTTGCATCACGTATTCGCATTTTCCATGCTCAAGACTGCGGTGGCGTCAGCTTCAGCAACTTGCCATCGATTTCGTCAGTGAGCACGTAGATCGCGCCGTCGGGACCTTCGCGCACGTCGCGAATGCGCTGCGCCATGTCGCCTAGCAGGCGCTCTTCGTGGCCGGCCTTGTCACCATCCAGTTCCAGCCGAATCAAGTTACGCTCGGCCAGTGAGCCCTGGAACAGGTTGCCCTGCCACGCCGACTTCGCGGTCGCGAATGCCATTCCACTCAGACCCGGTGATTTCGCCCAGTAGTGGATCGGCTGCTCCATGCCGTCCTTGCTGGTGCCGACCGCCTCGGGGATTTTCAATCCCGAATAGTTGATGCCGTAGGTGATGATCGGCCAGCCGTAGTTCTTGCCCGCTTGCGGGATATTCAACTCATCGCCGCCGCGTGGACCGTGCTCGCTGGTCCACAAAACCTTGCTGCGTGGATTCAGCGCTGCGCCCTGCATGTTGCGATGGCCGTACGAAAAAATTTCTGGTCGCGCGTCATCGCGGCC
>JBATAQ010000260.1:0-2501 GCA_049661925.1 Dokdonella sp. | reverse complement strand
GTGCATGCCATCAAGCGCGAACTGGGTGCGCTGGCGGCGACGCTCGGTGGCCTTGACGGACTCGTCTTCACGGCCGGGATCGGCGAGAACAGCGCACTCGTGCGCGAGCGCGTTTGCCGCGACGCGGCGTGGCTCGGCGTGGAATTGGACGCGGTAGCCAACCGCGACGGCGCAGGCCGTATCAGCACGGCGGCCAGCAGAGTCCAGGCCTGGGTCATTCCAACCGACGAGGAATGGGTGATTGCCGACCATACGCGTCGAAACATCGATCAAACCCGTTATGGAAGCGGCAACGGAGCATGAAAAAAGCTAGCTGACAGTTGGCATGAGCGTCTGCATCGCAATCGTTTGACAACAGCGCGTGCCAATAGCCACCCAGGAGAACTTTTGATGGACACAACACAACTCTCGCCACAAACGCTTGCGCCAGGCGAACTGCAAACCCTCGATGCGTGGTGGCGCGCGGCAAATTATCTGTCGGTGGGACAGATCTACCTGCTCGACAATCCGTTGCTGGAACAGCCGCTCCTGCTCGAACACATCAAACCGCGTCTGCTCGGCCACTGGGGGACGACGCCGGGGCTGAACTTTCTTTACGCGCACATGAATCGGGTGATCAAGGCACAAGATCTCGACGCGATCTTCATCACTGGCCCCGGCCATGGCGGTCCGGCGCTGGTGGCCAATGCCTGGCTGGAAGGCACCTACAGCGAGGTCTACCCGCCGATATCGCAGGATAGGGAAGGGATGCAGCACCTGTTCAAGCAATTCTCGTTTCCTGGTGGCATTCCCAGCCATGTCGCGGCGGAAACACCGGGATCGATCCATGAAGGTGGCGAGCTTGGCTATGCGCTGTCGCATGCTTTCGGCGCAGCGTTCGACAACCCGGACTTGCTGGTCGCCTGCGTTATCGGCGACGGCGAGGCAGAAACCGGACCACTCGCCACTGCCTGGCATTCCAACAAGTTCCTCAACCCGATCCGCGACGGTGCCGTCCTGCCGATCCTGCACCTCAATGGGTACAAGATCGCTGGTCCTACCGTGCTGGCACGCATCCCGCACGAGGAACTGGAAGCGCTGCTGACCGGCTATGGCTACAAACCGCATTTTGTTGAAGGCGACGACCCCACTGCCATGCACCAGCGCATGGCCACTGTGATGGACCAGGTCATCGATGAAATCCGCACGATCCAGCGGACCGCGCGCAGCGAAGGTGTTGGCGAGCGCCCGCGCTGGCCGATGATCGTGTTGCGTTCGCCAAAGGGCTGGACCGGGCCAAAAGTGGTCGATGGCAAGCGCATCGAAGGTACATTCCGCGCCCACCAGGTGCCGATGGGCGAGATGAGCCATCCAGGGCACGTCCGCGTGCTGGAAGAGTGGATGCAGAGCTACCGTCCGCGCGAACTGTTCGACGACGAGGGTCGCCTGCGCGAGGACATCGCCGCACTGTCGCCTTCCGGGCCGAAGCGGATGAGTTCCAACCCGCACGCCAATGGTGGCCTGTTGCTGAAGGATCTGGACCTGCCTGACTTCCGCAGCTACGCGGTCGACGTTTCGGCACCGGGCGCGACGGTTGCCGAAGCGACGCGCGTGCAAGGCCGGTTCATCCGCGATGTCATCGCACGCAACATGCATAACTTCCGCATCTTCAGCCCGGACGAGACCAATTCCAATCGCTGGAACGCCGTGTTCGAGGTAACCGATCGCTGCTCGATCGCGCAAATCCTGCCCGGGGACGAGCATGTCGCTCCAGACGGCCGGGTCATGGAGGTGCTCAGCGAACATCAGTGCGAAGGTTGGCTGGAAGGCTATCTGCTGACCGGACGACACGGTTTTTTCTCCTGCTATGAAGCCTTCATCCACATCATCGATTCGATGTTCAACCAGCACGCCAAATGGTTGAAGGTGTCCAAGGAGATTCCGTGGCGAAAGCCGATTGCCTCGCTCAACTACCTGTTGAGCTCGCATGTCTGGCGGCAGGACCACAACGGCTTCAGCCACCAGGATCCGGGCTTCATCGATCACGTGGCCAACAAGAAGGCCGAGATCATCCGTGTCTACCTGCCGCCGGATGCCAACACGCTGCTGTCGGTCACCGATCACTGCCTGCGCAGCCGCGACTACGTCAATGTCGTTGTCGCCGGCAAGCAACCTTCGCCGCAGTGGCTGGACATGGACGCGGCAGCCGCGCATTGCACGGCGGGCCTGGGTGTCTGGTCGTGGGCCAGCAGCGATGCTGGCGCGGAACCGGACGTGGTAATGGCCTGCTGCGGTGATGTACCGACGCTGGAAACCATGGCTGCCGTGGACCTGCTGCGGCAACACTTGCCCGACCTGCGCGTGCGCGTCGTCAACGTCGTCAACCTGATGAAGCTGCAGCCGCCCAGCCAGCATCCGCGCGGGCTCGATGACGCCACATTCGATGCGATGTTCAGCACCGACAAGCCAGTGATCTTCGCCTATCACGGCTACCCGACCCTGATCCATCGACTCATCTATCG
>JBATAQ010000259.1:0-1787 GCA_049661925.1 Dokdonella sp. | reverse complement strand
GGATCGCGTGGCTTCGGCTGCGGCACAGGATGTGCCTTCAGTCGAACCCGGCCAGTGCTTGCGTAGTCGTGCAGCTTCTCCGCACGACCGACAGGCCATCGGGCCGCATCCGTTGGGTTACTTTTCTCTGCGCGAGAAAAAGCCTGCCCTCGGACTTGATCCGGGGGTGACTCGCTCGCCGGCAGGCGAGTGAAACGCTTGACCAGTCTGGCGACAGCCACCATCCGCGTGAGCGGCAAAAAAGAAAAACGAAGCGCACGCCGAGGTGGGACGCAACTTCCCACGTGCAGGCGCCTTGCGGCCCCCGAGCCGGAGCTTGCGATTTCCCGGCCGCCACGGCATCCACAGCGCAACTGGAATTGTACTGATGCGAAGGCGGCGCGATCCGCCGAACAGGAACCTGTTGCAATGCGCGTCGCGCAGCCGTCGAATAGCTGCGAACCCCGTTCGCCATTACCGTGCGTATCAGGGTATTCGTCAAATTGGGGAGAGACCATGCATATCCATCGCCGCTGGCTGGCCATTCTGGGATTGTTGATTGCAATGCCGCTGTTCGCGGCGGACGTTCCGCCGACGCTGGAACCGTGGAAGGATTGGGTGCTCAAGGATCAGCAGTGGCGCGAGTGTCCGTTGCTGGCCGGTCGAGCCGGCAGGCAGTCGTCGGACTATGCCTGTACGTGGCTGGGTCGATTGAATGTCGACGCCCAGGCCGATGGCGCGAGTGTCGCGTTGCCGATTCGGGTCGACGCGCGCGGTTGGGTGTCGCTGCCCGGCGACGCTGAGCACTGGCCGCAACAGGCGACGCTGGATGGCCGCCCTGCCGAGGTTGTCGATTTCGGTGGACCAGCCTTGTTCCTTGAAGCGGGCAGGTATCAGTTTCGAGCGCGCATTCCGTGGCAGCAGCGACCACAAAGTTTACGCGTGCCGCAGCAGATTGCGCTGATCACACTCAGCGTTGATGGCAAGCCGATCCTGCCGCTGCAACGCGATGGCGAACAGGTGACGCTTGGCCGTGTTGCCGGCAGCGCGCCGGAAGCGGACAGCATCGAATTGCGGGTCTTCCGGCGACTCGACGATGGCTTGCCAGCGCAGTTGACGACGCGAATCGAGCTTTACGTGTCCGGGCAGGCCCGAGAGGAAATTATCGGTTCGCCATTGCCGGAAGGCTTCCTGCCGATGGCGCTGCAGGACGATGGGTGGCCGGCGCGACTGGACCCGGATGGTCGCTTGCGCATCCAGGTGCAGGCCGGCTACCAGGCCGTCACCCTGTTTGCCCGCGGGTCCGCGCCGTTGGCCAGCGTCACCGCGCCGAAAGTGGCCGAGCCTTGGCCAGCGCAGGAAATCTGGAGCTACCAAGGCGATCCGGCCCAGCGCGTTACCGCCGCAACCGCCGGCATCACGATTGATCCGGTGCAGGCTGGCGTTCCCGATGAATGGCAAGGCTTGCCGGCATTCGCGCTGAAGTCCGGCGAAGCGATCAGCATCGAGGAGCGCTCGCGCGGAGCAGCCGAGGCCGCAAACCGACTGACCCTGCAACGCGAAGCCTGGCTCGATTTCGACGGCCAGGGTTGGTTTGCACGCGACAAGATTCGCGGCACCATGCAACGCGACTGGCGTTTCGACGTGGCCGAGCCGTTTCGTCTACAGCGTGCCGATAACGGTCTTGAAACCGAGCGTCCCGGCATGCTGGTCACGCAAGGCTCCGCTGCTGGCATCACCGGTGTCGAATGGCGTACGCCCAGCGTGCAACTCGACGCATCGGTACGCATTGAACCCGCCGCTTTGAA
>JBATAQ010000258.1:0-7467 GCA_049661925.1 Dokdonella sp. | reverse complement strand
ACGTGCGTCTGGCCGAAGCGCCCAGCCACGGCAAGCCGATCAATCTTTACGATCGTGAGTCGCGTGGCGCAATTGCCTACCTCGGGCTGGCTGGCGAAATGCTGCGCCGCGAGCGCAAGCAGGAAGTCGCTGCGCAAGCTGCCAGCAAGCCACCCGCAAGCATCCCCGCCCCCATCAATACGACCAGGAATTGACTGTGACAGCGAAGAAACGCGGCCTGGGCCGTGGACTGGATGCCTTGCTCGGCGGCAGCGTCGGCTCGGCAGCAGAAGCGGTGGAAAGCGAAGGCGAACTGCGCAACCTGAAGGTGTCGGCCATCCAGGCCGGCAAGTATCAGCCGCGTCACACCTTTGACGACGACAAGCTGGAGGAACTGGCTTCATCGATCAAGTCGCAGGGTTTGATCCAGCCGGTCGTCGTGCGCGCCATCGGCAAGGGTCGATACGAGCTGATCGCCGGTGAGCGTCGCTGGCGTGCGGCGCAATTGGCCGGACTCAGCGAGATGCCGGCACTGGTGAAAGAAGTCGCCGATCAAGCCGTCATCGCCATGGCGCTGATCGAGAACATCCAGCGCGAAGACCTGTCGCCACTGGAGGAATCGCAGGCGCTGGAACGGCTGATCGAGGAATTCAGCCTTACCCACCAGCAGGCCGCCGATGCCGTCGGTCGTTCGCGCGCGGCGGTGTCGAACCTGTTGCGCCTGCTCGAACTGCCCGACGACATCCGCCAGATGCTCGACAAGGGCCAACTGGACATGGGGCATGCGCGCGCCTTGCTCACGCTTCCACCGGCACGCGCCATCTCGCTCGCACGGGACGCGGTCAAGAACGACTGGTCAGTGCGACAGCTCGAAGCGGCCGCCCGCGACAAGGGCGGTGCCAGCGGCGGTAAATCGAAAGCCAGCGGCGCGCGCGATCCGGACATCAGCGCGTTGGAACACGATCTCGCCGCCAAGCTGGCAACTCGCGTTTCACTCGCACATGGTCGCGGCGGCAAGGGCAAGCTGGTCATCCACTACCACAGCCTCGACGAGCTCGACGGCATTCTGGCCCGCATCAAGTAGCGTCGGTTCGGCAGTGACAAACAACCAAGGCACCCAAGCCGTGAGTGACACCAGCAACGACCAGGTCACCGCGACGCCCGAGATATCCGTCGTCGTTCCAGTCCACAACGAATGCGACAACGTCGCGCCGTTGATCGGCGAAATCGTCGCCGCATTGCGCGGACGTTGGCCTTTCGAAATCATCTACGTCGATGACCTGAGCCGCGACGACACCGTGGTCGTACTCAGTGAACTGAAAGCGACCACGCCCGAGCTGCGCGTGATTAGACACCTGTCTCAAAGCGGGCAGAGCACGGCGATCCGCAATGGCGTCAAGGCCGCACGCGCAAAGTGGATCGCAACGCTGGACGGCGATGGCCAGAACGATCCGGCTGACATTCCGAAGCTGATCGCCGAACGTGACCAGGCTGCGCAGGAGATGAAATTATTCGCCGGCTGGCGCGTCAATCGCAAGGACACTGCCAGCAAGCGCTACGCATCACGGTTTGCCAACGCATTGCGCAGTCGAATCCTGCGCGATGAAACGCCGGACACCGGCTGCGGTATCAAACTGTTTGAACGGGCGGCCTTCCTCGACCTGCCGTACTTCGATCACATGCACCGCTACCTGCCGGCGTTGATGCAGCGCGCCGGCTGGAAAGTGAAGAGCGTCCCGGTCAATCACCGCGAACGCGGCGCCGGCATTTCCAAGTACAACAATTTGAACCGCGCGCTGGTCGGCATTTCCGATCTGCGCGGCGTCGGCTGGCTCATCCGCCGCAGCAAGCGCACGGTGGTCGAAGAACTTTAGGATTCGACTTCTGCCGGACGCGCGGGCAGCGTACAAGTTGCTGCGATGCAGTAGTGCGGTTTATTCCAGCAAGGACGGGTGAAAAGAGTTGACAGGCTCGCGACCAGCGCGGATTCTCGCGACTTCGTCACGATTTCGGGAAACGACTTCCGCCATCAGGGGCCGAAGGTTCTGTTAATGCGTGGGCGTGGGTAGCAGTCGTCGTCAACACCGATTCAGTCGAATCGGTATCAATCATTTATTCGGGGAGCATGGTCATGTTGAAGAGAATCGCACTGGCGTGGGGCGTACTCGCCTGCACCCTATTCGTTGCACTGCCAGCCTCGGCGATCGCCGCTGGCGGCGTTGCTCCTGCCACAACCGAGGTGGAGGCCACTGGTCCCAAAGCGGTAGAGATACAACAAGCCGGACCGGCCGTTTATCCGAGTGTCCCCACGGTTGCCAGCAACTATGCGTACGCAACCGGCACGACTGGCTCGTTTACCGACATGAGTAGCGGTACGACGACGCTGCTCGCAGCGAATCTCGATGACTCTGCGTCGGCGTTGACGGCGATCGGTTTCAACTTCTACTTTCAGGGCGCTTTGCAGACACAGTTCTCGGTCAACTCGAATGGCAGCATTCGTCTTGGGGCGGCGGCTTCCACTACGGCGTACAACCCGCTTGGTGTGGCTGCGTCCAACGTGATCACGGCTTATGGTGCCGATCAGCGCACGCACCTGACCGGCAAGGTTCACTCGAAGGTCATCGGTACGGCACCGAACCGCCAACTCGTCGTTGAATTTCTGAACATGCAGGCGAATTTCAACGCTGGCGGCACGCCTGATCTGACTTACCAGGTTGTCTTGACCGAAACGACCGGCAACATCGGTTTCGTTTACGGCAGCATGGACATGAGTGTTGCCGGCGCAGCTGACGGGAACGCCAGTAGTCCGCAGATCGGGTTCTCGTCTTCCAATGCAGCAGGTACCGTCGGCTCGATCACGGCGGATCAAAGTGGTGCGCCGCCACCGAGTTTCGACGGCGCTTCGGCGACCCCGGTCGATAACCTTTATTTGGCAGGCTCCATCGTCGTGCTTTCGTCGGCCACCGACGGCAGCCGCCGGACGTTCGACTTCACCCCCCCGGTTCCCGCTGCGCCGACGTTCCTCACATTCGCGCCAGTTGCAGCGACGTCGATGACGTTGAACTGGACGGACAATGCGACCAACGAACTTGGCTTCACGATCAATCGTTCGCTGGACGGAATCACCTACTCCGCAGTCGGTACTGCAGCGGCCAACGCCAACACCTTCAATGACGCTGGTTTGGCCCCAAGCACGGTTTATTTCTACCAGGTGATCGCGTTCAGTGAAGGCGCGGTGAGTACGGCCTTGTCGGGAAGCCAATCGACCATCGCTGCCGCGAACATCATGTCAACCGGTGCCGGCGGGCCATGGAATACGCCCGGGACGTGGTCGGGTGGTGTTGTACCAAGCGCTGGTGACAATGTGACGATCGCTGCCGGCACTACCGTTACCATCGATTTGCCGACGGCGAATGCGTTGAACTTGACCGTCGCCAATGGCGGCAACTTGGTCTACCAGGACACGCCAGCGGCAAGCCTTGTCGTGGCAACGTCGGCAACCATCGCGGCGGGCGGTACGTTCGCATCATCCGCGGCCGGAACCACGCTGACTCATGCCTTGTCGGTCGGGGCAGACTTGACCAATAACGGTACGCTCGATTTCAGCACCAATGGCAACACGGCGGCCGCCGTGATCACGTTCACCGGGGCGACCAGCAATACGTTCGGCGGCACGGGTGCAACGACTGACGTTCGTGCCATCACAGTCAATAAAGGCGTTTCGCGTCTCAACACGATCGAGCTGACGGCTACCAATTTCACAGTCCAAGGCGTGAGTACGGATGTCGCTGGCTTCCTCACGCTGACCAACGGCACCTTCAAGCTGTCGGGTAGCTTCGCCGGAACCAACCGCGTGTTTGCCATTCCTGCCTATGTCATTCCTGCCAATGGTGGCTTTTGGTTGAATAACGCCAGCTACTCGGTCGCAGGTCAGAATGCGTCTGCAACCTCGTCGGGTTTGCTGCGGATTACTACCGGCACGTTCAATATCGGCACGGGTACGGGTAACTCGATGGGTTTCCTCGCGGGCAGCGCCACGACCGTCGAAGGTGGTTCAGTCATCGCTACCGGCCGCTTTGGTGTCGCTGCGGCAGGAAACATAATCACTTACACGCAGACCGCTGGCGACGTCACGGTGTGCACGGTCGGCAATGCCTCCGCCACGTTGGGCAGCTTTGATCTTGGTACGTCGGCCTCTTCCACGATTACGATCTCGGGCGGCACGATCAACCCGCAGCTTTCGGCGACGACAATCGACTACCGCGATCAGGCCGGTAGCGGCACGGTAGGCGTCACCGGCGGTACCCTGCGTTTGGGCAATGCCGCATCTGGTGCAGCAAAGACTTTCAACCTTCGCGGAGTCCTACCCAACGTAGTGATCGACAATATGAGTGCAGGTCACTCGGCGTTGATGGGAGCACCCGTCACGTATAACAATGTTTCGTTGAATATCACGATCAGCTCCGGCACGACGTTCAATCCCGGGAATAACGTGTTTCTGTTCAACGGCATCACGATCACGAACAACGGCACGCTGACCCACAACGGAGCGGCCTCGAACTTCGTGACCTTCAATCCGGCACCGGTCTCGTACACCGGCGTTGGCGTCGTGACTGCACCAATGTCGGCCCTTTCGCTACAGAGCGGAAACATGACGATCGACCCGGCATCGCCAAACATTGTCGTGGCAACCGTAAGGTTGTTCGTAGGCGGTTTCATCAACGCGAACAAGCTGACCCTGGGCAACGCCGGCGCGACGACGGGTACCGTCCAGATCGGCAACACAACGACACCGACGGCGGCAGGCACGTTCGACGTGCCAATGACCTTCAATCTGGGCACGGGCGGGCAGATAATGTCCTACCTGCGCACGACAGGCCCACGAACCACTGGCGGCGAAATCAATCCCACGCGCGCTCTGACGACCATGACCAGGGACGACAACGATCTTGCCAACACATTGACGATCGCCGGTGGCGACATCACCGTCACCGGCACCACGACCATGACCAACGGCCGCATTATCACTGGTGCGAACAATCTTGTTGTTGGCCCGGTGGTGCGCACCAATGGTTATGTCGATGGCAACCTGCGCAAGAACCTCGCCGCTGCCGCCAGCACCAACTTCGAGGTTGGTACGGCGAATGGCTATACGCCAGTGCTGATGAATGTGACCGCCGGTACCTTTCCGACGCCGATCACGGTCGCCGCGGTGCAGATGATCGAGCCAACCATCTTCCCGCAGGACAAATCTTTGGTCCGTTACTGGGGAATCACGGCGACCGGAATCACCGCCGACCTGACTTTCAACTATCTTGATCCTGCCGATATCCCGGGAACGGTCATCGAAGCGAACCTGCACCTCTTCCGGCGCACCCTGCCGGCCGGTACCTTCATGGACGTCGATCCGGGTGCTACCGGCTTGAACGTGGCGGCCAATACCTACTCGGTTGCCGGCATCTCGACGTTCTCGAACTGGGCCTTGGCGGAGGGTGGATCAACGCCGGTGGAACTAACCAGCTTCAGCATCGAATAGTCTCCCAGGACTGAAACTGCATCCAGAAAGAACGGCTCTTCGGAGCCGTTTTTTTATCTCACTCCAGCAGGACAAACCCGCTGCCAACAGTGGGCGAGGGATGGTCAGCAAGTTCCACCCGATCTATAACGCCAGCATGCCGCCGGGCGTGACAGCAAAGACTTGATCGGCACGGTGTGCCGATTGCGGGCTCAATCCGGTCAGCGAGCCGAATGCCGGCAGCACGCTAAGGCGATGACCAATCCAGAACGCGGGCCAGCGTTGAACCAGCCGGCCGTCGCGGAAGCGCGCGCCGGGGTGCAAGTGGCCCGCGATCACATGTCGATCGTGACACTTCGTCGGTGCATGGCTGAATTGAAACGGCCCTTGGTGAAGTGACGCGACGACTTCTATATCGAGTTCTGGCAAGACCATGTGCTGATCGTGATTGCCCGCGACGAGGGTGATCGCAAGCTGCTGGCGTTCGTGTCGCCATTGCGCGAGTCGCTGCAACCACAGCGCATCTTGCGTCTCCGCGCCGTGGGTCAGGTCGCCGAGAATCACCAATCGGGCTGGTCGATAGTCATCGACCAGTGAGCTCAATCGCTCCAGGTCGCGCGAGGTACTTCCAGTCGGCACGGCTGCACCGGCCTGACGCAGCAAGCTGGCCTTGCCCAGGTGAAGGTCGGCGATCTTCAACCAGCGCTCGCGTTGCCAGAACATGGCGCGTCGCGCGTCCAGCGTCATCGTTTCGCCGGCCAGTTCGATGTCGAGCATGGTCACGTTTGCGCTCGCTCCAGTTCTTTCGCGATGCGTTGCACGCGAGCTTTCCAGTCCTCGCTGGAGAGTCCGCCGCGAATCGATTCGGCCCACAGCGGGAACGCGAGTGGCGTCAAGCGCTTCGGACTCTTCAAAAGCAACTCGGATTGCCCACAACGTGCCAGTGCGGAAGCCAGCGCTGCGAAGTCGAAGGTCTGCTCCAGCACTTCCTCTTCTGCCTGGCGCAACAGCAGATGCTCTGGCTCGTGCGCGGCGAGTACGTCATGGATCAGACCCGTCCCGGCCTGAAGGTGTCGAACGGAGCGATCGTGTCCGGGCTGGTTCGAGAACACCAGTCCGGCCACACGTGCGATTTCGCGAAACTGTCGTCGCGCCAGCTCGCCGCCGGCAATGCTGGCGAGCAGGTCGTCGCGCACGGATTCACGGTCAAGCAAGTTGCGCACTATTGACTCATCAAGTTCCGGCAGCGAGAGCGTCGTCAACATCAGGCCATAGTCGTTGACGCCGAAAGCAATCGTCGCCGGACGCATCCGACTCAGCCGCAGCGCGAGTAGCGCGCCCAGGCCCTCATGCACGCGACGACCCGCGAAGGGGTACAGGAACACGTGCGCAGTGCCGCGCGAGTGAATCACTTCGACCAGCAATTGATCCGGCCGGGGCAGGGCCGAGCGATCAAGTTGTACCTTCAATACGGGCGCCAGCGCTCGCAGCTCGCGTTCGGCAGGTTTTTCGTCCGCAATCACCTGTTGCAGCCACGGCCCCAGTTCATTGGACAACGCGATGCGACCACCCATCCAGCGTGGGACGTCGCCGCGCGATCCGCGTACCAGTCGCACCCACGCGGTCATGTCACGAACACGAACCAGCTCCAGGCTGCGACCGGCAAACAGGAATCGGTCGCCCGGTTTCATCCGCGCGATGAAGGCTTCCTCGACCGAGCCCAGTCTTCCACCGGGCAGGAAGCGCACGCCAATTGACCCGTCGGCGACGATCGTGCCGATGTTGTAGCGATGCAGTTTCGCGATGCGCGCTGTGGCAATGTGGTACTCACCATCGATTTCGACCACGCGTTGATAGTCCGGATAGCCTTGCAACGCGCTGCCGCCGTTCTCCAGGAACTGCAACACTTGCTTCCACAAGCCCATGTCGAGTGTGGCGTAGGCGTACGTTTCGCGGACTTCAGCCAGCATCTC
>JBATAQ010000257.1:0-2601 GCA_049661925.1 Dokdonella sp. | reverse complement strand
CGGGAGAACCCGCGCCACAGCTCGAAACCGGCGACAGCGGATTGGGCGCCACCTTGATTGGCCGCCTCGCTGCGCAAATGGGCTGGACCATCGACGAATCCCAGGTTGCCGCAGGGCGCATTTCGATCCGATTGCCCGACGCGCCGGCTGCAGCTTCATGAAGTGATCGCGGACGCAATTTCCGCTTGCAGAAAACATGGACGTGCGCGTACTAACAAAATCCTGAGATCAGGTCGAGCCAATCCGAACGTACGCTGGACGATAACGATGCCCAATCGTCAGTTTCGGGGTGAGTCATGCGTCAGCGTTTGCAGGTCCTACTGGTGGTGGCCACCTTGGGCGCACCCGTTTCGGCATGGGCTGACGGTCCATTTGGTATTGATCATCACGTGGCCTACGACAATTCCGGCATCTGGAAGCGCAGCTATCAAAAGAACCTGGAATTTGGCGCCGCGTTAACGGTGATTGGCGGCGCATTGTTTGTCGACAGCGATACCCGGATCGGACACGCCTTCGATCAATCGATGGACGCGATGGTGCTTACCGCAGGCACGACGACCATCATGAAGTACGCCTTCTCGCGCGCCCGGCCCAGCCAAGGCAACAATCCGAACGACTTCTTCGCCGGTAGCGGCCACAAGAGCTTCCCGAGTGGTGAGGTCGCGGAAATAAGCGCGATCGTTACGCCGTTCATTGCAGAATACGGATCAGATCACCCGGCCGTCTATGCACTGGCGCTGCTGCCGGCGTACGACGCGGTTGCACGGGTCAAGACGCATGGCCATTGGCAGAGTGACGTGCTGGTTGGAGCAGCGGTTGGCGTCGGCTTCGGAATCTATGCGCACCATCGCAAGACCCCGTTGATCATGGGAATCATGCCGGGCGGTGGATTGATGCTTGGTTATCACAAGCAGTTCTAATCGGCGTCGGTACCAGGACGGCGAAAGCCTAATCGCAGCACGTCCTTTATGTCGCCCTCGCGTCCCAACGAAGCGCAGATGTCGATGGGGTCGCGCCCATTGGTTGAAATGGCGCAATTGCCCGAGCCATACGGGCCATACACTTCGGGATCCGTGCACTGGAACAAACCAACGACTACCGGTCCACGACTGGCGCAGGCCAAGTGCATGATGCCGCAGTCGGCGGCCACGATCATGCGCGTCGCAGCGATCACGGCGGCAACGCGACGCGGCTTGCTTGAGAAATAGCCTGGCACCAATCCATCCAGTCCGGTTTGGCCGTGCGCCGGAAGGATCTCGACAAAAAGCGCGTGTGGAAAACTGCTGCGCAAGGCAGCCAGAAGTTGTAACCACCAATCACGCGGGTGGCATTTGGCTGCCGTCGCATGAATGTAAAGCGCGATGACCGGCAGGCGTGCACGATCTTGCCCGCAGCCCAGCACCGCATCGAGTTTCTGCCTGCCCCAGGCGCGCTCCGCTGCCGTCAGTCTCAGGTCCAATGCTGGAATGGAGTTACCGGGCCGATCTGGCTGGTCGAGGCGCATCGCCCAGCGCAGCAGCGCGACCGGCAATTGCCCCATGTGCCGCGTCGAGTCGGGAATCGGCATCGCGCAATCGAGTTGCCGCGAGCGCTTTTTCCCCGCAAACCCGATGCGATGCGTCGCCCGGCAATGATCGACCAACAGGCGGCTGGACCGGGAGCCCACGTCAGGATCGATGGCAAGGTCGTAGTGCTGAAGCCGCAGCCGGTGCAAAACGCGCAGCAATTTCCATGGCTGTCGCAACGCATGGCGCGGCAGCGCATGGACCGTACCGACATTCGGAAACCCGCGAAACAGTTTCGTGGCCTGTTCGCCGCCGACCACCAGGTCGACCTGCGCGCCGGGATAGTCGCGTGCCAATTCCGCCAGCAGCGGCGTCAGCATCAGCAGGTTGCCGAGCCGGTGATTGGGTCGGCAAACCAGGATGCGGTACAGGCCTTTGCGCTCGATACCCTGCGTACTCGCAACGCGTCCATCGGACGCGGGCGAACCGTCGCCAGCCAACAATTCGACCACGCGGTGACGCATCGGCTGGAAACCGGGAAGGCGCCATTTCCAAACTGTTCGGGAGTCGACTGTCGTGTGCGCTCGCTGGCTGATATTCATCATGCCGCCACGTTGCGCGCAGCTTCGTTAAGTGCGTCTCAAGCGCTGCTGTCCAGCGCCTTAGCGTGACGAGAGCAGGCGATCAGCAAGGCCGCCGGCGCGGGTCACCGGGGTGCGGACGGCGCGCTCGAGTGATGCCTGGGTGGCCCAGATTTCGATGCTGGTGCGGGCGCGGGAGAGTGCTGTGTAGAGCAGTTGCCGGGACAGGATGCGATGCTCGACTTCGGGCGGCAGCAGCACCGCGACGTGTTGGTATTCCGAGCCCTGGCTCTTGTGGATGGTCAGCGCGAACGCTGCTTCATGGGCCGGCAAGGCCGCTGCTGCGAAATCGCGATAGCCTGATCCGGATGTGCCGACCGAATCGGGCGACCTGGCCACTTCGAACCAGACTCGCAGCGTGCCGTCGGCCCCGGCAAGACAGATGCCAACATCGCCATTGAACAACATGGCCGCATAGTCGTTGCGGGTAATGATCACGGCACGACCGGGATACC
>JBATAQ010000256.1:0-7002 GCA_049661925.1 Dokdonella sp. | reverse complement strand
CGGCGATCGCGCTCTGCGGGAATGGATTGCCAGGCGAGGTGTCCTGGCCGCTGATGCCGCCCTTGAGCACGTAATTCTTCTGGCCGACGCCATCAATGAACACATTGACGCCATTGGAACTCTGGCCGCCGGCACGCAACTGGCTGCTGCCATCGGATTTTGTTTCGAAGACGACACCAGGCACGGTGTCGGCGAAGGCGAGGAAGTTGCGCGAGTTCTGCGGCAACGACTCAATCTGGCGCTGCGTGACGAAACTGCCGACTTCCGAGGTCTTGGTTTCGATTAGCGGACCGGACGTGACGGTGATTGCCTCGAGCGTGGTCGAGCCGCTGCTAGGCGCTGCGGCCCCGCCAACGTCGAGGTTGAGCGTGGCGGTCTGCGACACTTGCAAGGTCACCGCCGTGGTCTTGCTGGCGCCGCCCGATGCCGCGACATCGATGCGATACGAACCCGGCGGGATGCCAAGCACGATGTAGCTGCCGTCTTCATTCGCCAGGGTCTGGCGCGTGTAGCCGGTGTTGATATTGGTCAGCGTCACCTCGGCACCAGCGGCGGCGCCTCCCGTGACTTGGCCTTTCAAGGTGGCCGCGGTTGACTGCGCATAGACACTGCCTGCCGCCATCGCCATGCAGGCGGCGAGGGCGCAGACCAGCAGCTTGCGCTGTGGGCGATGGAGCTTGATCTTGGACTGCTTCATGGTCGTGCCCTCCCAGGGGCGATGAGCGAATTGCAACGTGGATTGAAACTGCGATGCGTTGTCTGAAGGTCTTTCTCAGGAACTGTCTTCGCGCGAGGCACCGGACGGGTTGGTCGACGCGCGAATCACCAGCTCTGGTGCCAATACTTCGTGCGTTGCTGCTTTTTGCGGACCGGTCAGGCCGGCAATCAGCGCTCGGGCAGCACGACCACCCAGTTCGGCGATATTGACCCGCATCGTGGTCAGGCCTGGCGCAACGAAACGGGCGATCGGAATATCATCGAAACCAGCGACGGCGATGTCGCGCGGTACGTGCAGGCCAGCGTCGCGCAAGGCGCGCAGGCATCCCACCGCCATCATGTCGTTGGCCGCAAATACGGCGTCGGGGCGTGCCGTCATCGCTGCAATCGCAAGGCCAGCGGCGTGGCCGGATGCCTCGCTGAAATTGCCTTCCAGTACCTGCGCGGCGCTGTCCTTGGCGAAATGCGACAAGGCCTCACGATATCCACGCAGTCGCTCCTGCGCATCGAAGTTTTCGGTCGGTCCGCCAATCAGTGCAATACGTCGATAGCCCGAACCGACAAGATGTTCGACCATCGCCCAGGCACCACCGTGATTGTCGATGGCTAGCGACAGATAGTGGTCGTCCTGGCTGCGCGTGTTCATCAGAACCACCGGCGTAGTGACAGGCAGGTCGTCAGCCAGATGCGTCGTCGCCGCGTGCGGTGACATGATCAGAATGCCGTCGACGCGACCGCTCAATGCGCGCAACGCGGCCCCGGTTTCCGAGGCCGAACCGTGCGAGCTGGACACCAGCAAATGCAGGCCATGTTCGCGGGCTGCGACATCGATGCCTCGGATCAACTCGGAAAAGAACTCGCCGTAGAGATCGGGCAACACCACGCCGAGGGTTTCGGTGCGACGGGTGATCAGGCTGCGCGCGGCAGCATGCGGCACGTAGCGCAGACGCTTGGCAATCGCACCAATATGCTCGCGTGTCGCGCGCGTGACATTGTCGTGACCGTTCAAAGCGCGCGACACGGTAGCCACCGAAACGGCGGCCTCGCGCGCGACATCTTTAATGGTGACACTCATGACGCGAAACGTAGCCCCTGCAACGATGTAAACGTTTTCATCGTGCCGTGTAAACGCGTTCTTGTCATGCTGCGGCACAGCAGGTGTTCGTTCAGTTTCGCAACCTGTATCGCTCGTCCAGAAGGCGTCGTGCTTATTAGAATGACGGGATGAAACCAGAGTCCGAGTCGCTTCTCCCTTCCGGGACGGTCGTTGCTAACGACCCCAATGGAGCAGAAGCCTTCGACGGCAAGGCATTCGTCCGAACCTTGAGCAACGGGCCCGGCGTCTATCGAATGTTCGGTGCAGACGGAAAGCTGCTCTATGTCGGCAAGGCGGGCAGTCTGCGCAAGCGCGTCGGCAGCTACTTCCTCAAGCCACGCCTGGAACCACGCATCGCATCGATGGTGTCGCAGATTGCGGCGATGGAAACCACGCTGACGCGCACCGAAGCCGAAGCGCTGTTGCTCGAATCGCAACTGATCAAAACGCTGCGGCCGCGCTACAACATCCTGCTGCGCGACGACAAGAGCTACCCGTACATCCATGTCACCGCCGGCGAATTTCCGCGGCTGGCATTTCATCGCGGCACACGCAGTGCAAAAGGCCGCTACTTCGGTCCGTTCCCGAGCGCGGCAGCTGTGCGTGGCAGCCTGGACTTGCTGCAAAAGCTCTTTCGCATCCGCAACTGCGAGGACAGTTATTTTCGCAATCGTTCGCGGCCGTGCCTTCAATACCAGATCCAGCGTTGCACCGCGCCCTGCGTTGGATTGATCGATGCAAGCGACTACGCGAACAGCGTGCGTCACGCCTCGATGTTTCTGGAAGGGCGAAGCAACGCTGTTGTTGACGAACTGGTCGCATCGATGGAGCAGGCCAGTGCCGACCTGGCCTTTGAGCGCGCGGCAATGGTTCGCGACCGGATCGCCGCGCTCAAGCGCGTCCAGGCAAACCACTACGTGCAAGGTGCCAGCGCCGACATGGATGTGATCGCCTGCGCGATGGCGAACGGCATTGCATGCGTGAGTGTCTTGTTTTTTCGCAACGGTGTCAGCCTCGGCTCGCGTGATTTTTTTCCGCGACTGCCTGGCGATGCCGAAGGCGGAGACGTGGTCGCGTCGTTTATCGCCCAGTACTACCTCGAACGCCCGGTTCCGAATGAGTTGATCGTCTCCGACACGCCACCAGAACTGGATTTGCTTGCCGAAGCCTTGACCACGCAGTCAGGTCATGTCGTCGCGATAAAACCCAGTGTGCGAGCCGATCGCGCGCGCTTCCTCGACCTCGCCTGCAAGAATGCGCAAGCAGCGCTGGCAACACGACTTGCCAGCCGCAGCACGCAGTTGCGTCGTTTCGAGTCATTGCGTGACCTGCTTGGTCTTGCGCAAACGCCACAACGCATCGAGTGCTTCGATATCAGCCACACGATGGGCGAAGCGACCGTTGCATCCTGCGTCGTGTACGGGCCGGAAGGTCCAGAGAAATCCCAGTATCGGCGTTTCAACATCGCCGGCATCGAACCCGGAGACGACTATGCGGCCATGCGCCAAGCCTTGCTGCGGCGCTACCAGCGCGTCAAGACGGGTGAGGTCGCGTTGCCAGACCTGTTGCTGATCGACGGTGGCAAGGGCCAGCTCAAGCAGGCGATGGACGTGCTCGCGGAACTCGACATCCACGTGCCCTGCGTTGTTGGCGTCGCCAAGGGCGAGGCACGCAAAGCCGGTGACGAAAGCATCATTATCGGCGGCACGGGCAAGATACTGTTTCCCGGCCCGGAATCTCCGGCGTCGCACCTCGTGCAAGCGGTACGCGATGAAGCACATCGCTTTGCCATTACTGGTCATCGCGGGCGTCGTGAGAAAGCTCGCGAAACCAGCACGCTGGAGGAAATTGTCGGTGTTGGTGCAAAGCGTCGCTCCGCGCTGCTGAAGCATTTCGGCGGTAGGGCCGGCCTTGCTCAAGCGGGCGTGGACGAACTCATCCGGGTGGACGGCATCAATCGCGAGTTGGCCGAACGCATCTATGCGAGCTTTCATTCCTGACCGTATCGACAACCGGCGTCAGCATCTCGGCGCGGTCAATCGCCACGCTGGGCTACACTGCACAGCGACGCGGGCGACGGCGAATGCCAACCGTCAAGCCATGCCCAAATATGCCATCCTCGATCCAGTCCGTGCCGAATGACCCTGACCGTTCCGACCATCATTACCCTGTTTCGGATCGGCCTGCTGCCGGTCATCATCATTGTGTTCTACCTTCCCGAGTACTATCCGGCGACGGCACGCTGGTCGAATGTGGCAGCCGCTGGCATCTTCATCATCGCCGCCGTGACCGACTGGCTCGACGGCTGGATTGCGCGACGCTGGAACATGGGTTCGGCGTTTGGCGCTTTCCTCGACCCTGTCGCCGACAAGTTGATGGTGGCGGTCGCTCTGTTCCTGATCGTGCAGCAAAATCCAACGCCGCTACTGGCCGTCACCAGCGCAGTGATCGTTGGTCGCGAGATCAGCATTTCGGCTCTGCGCGAGTGGATGGCCGAGATCGGCAGTAGCAAGCATGTCCGCGTTGCCTTCGTCGGCAAGCTGAAGACGGTGATGCAAATTGTCGCGATCGTGGTCTGCCTTTATCAGCGCGACTTCCCGGAGTTGAAGCCGTACCGCGTCGGCGAGGCGCTGCTGGTCATCGCGGCTGCGCTGACGATCTGGTCGGCAATGGTCTACGTACGCGCCGCATGGCCGATCCTGCGCGAGCGCGGCTGAGCGGTCGCTTCGTCGCGCTGGAACGCCGAATTGCGATGCGTTGATTGGCTGCACGTTCGTCGAAAAATTGTCCGGAAACTTCGTCGCTGTGGTTTGACAGTCGTCGTGGAATCGGCATAATGCGCGGCTCCCGAGCGGGAATAGCTCAGTTGGTAGAGCACGACCTTGCCAAGGTCGGGGTCGCGAGTTCGAGTCTCGTTTCCCGCTCCAGATTTTGTACAGACCCCGGTTTGCCGGGGTCTTGTTGTTTCGGAAGCACGCGTTCGCGATGCTTCCCGCTGCCGGCCTGGTGGCAGAGTGGTCATGCAGCGGCCTGCAAAGCCGCGTACGCCGGTTCGATTCCGACCCAGGCCTCCATCCCTTGATGTATCCGGCCCGCTGTTGCGGGTTTTCTGTTGACGGTGATTTGGCGCAGCGGTCTCCAGCGCGGCAAGCATCGGTAGAATTCCACGGCGTTGCGGGCGTTTTGGCGGCCGGGAAATCGCAAGCTCCGGCTCGGGTGCCATACGGCCCCTGTACGTGGGAAGTTGCGTCCCACCTTGTCGCTCGCAACGTTCATGCACTCAACGCGTACCCCGTTTGTTTGCCAGAAGCTATCTAAAAATAGAGAGAAACAGGGCCGTACCGCCGAGCAACCCGCCTATGCCGAAGCATAGCCACGCGACGATTTTGGCAATGTCGTATCTCCGTGGCTTCTCGCGAACCGCGCCGCTGAGCTTCGACGGACTCTTCGCCGATGGCAGCTCTGCGATCTCAATCGGCGATGGTGCGACCGGAGGTTTCGGAATTGCTTGCGAACCGGTCTGCAGTTGGGGATATGGAGGTCGTTGAACATCAGTTCGGGGAGTGCCGAAACCGCCTATGTCGTCAACGATTGCCACGGATGAAGCTCGAGAATCCATCCTGACTTTCTCGGGATGGGTCGCAATTTCTGGCACGGCGCGTGGAGATTGGGGTTCTGTACGACCAACCGGCGGCATCGTTTCCAGTGCTGGGGAATCGTCGTCATGGCCGTCTTCCAAACTTGCGTCGTCCCGCCCTTCTGGTTCGCCGCCATCAGCGCCGATGACAAAGCCTCGATGTTGTTTTTGATGGCAGTCGCGACAAATCGTTACAAGATTGCGACGGTCGTTTCTGCCGCTCTTGCTGCGAAAGACGATGTGATGGGCATCTAGCGTCGCGCCGTCCGCTTCTTGAGCATTGCACAAGTAACATGCGTAGCCGTGCTGATGCCTCAGCCAATACCTTGTGAAATTCCACGTCCTAGGCGCTGGATATTTCAAGTACTTTCGATCGAGGCACACCAATCCGCGTCTGTGCGCCCTTATGACCTTCAGGCCCGGGGAATGCTGCACTCGCGCGGGATTATCTAGCTCGTTCTCGATAGTGCGGTTGACCCATTCCTCTACCCACGGGGCGTCGCCATGAAGACTGATTGTGTGGTTTCGTAAGGTCTCGCGGGCTGTTTGTTCGGCGAGGCGAGGCGATAGTTGCGTGGTATTCAGCGTCCTGACGCAGTAAGAACAAATCGAGATTCGACCCGTCTTGAACTTCAGTCTTCGTCGGACCTGCATGCAAATCGAACACGTGGACATTTCGATACGCCCGATCTTCAAACTTCCCTAGATCGATGGATCGTACCGCAAGCGATGCGGCGCACGAGAACAGCGCTCGGCTGGGTGGAGACAGGCAGCCTACGAAGCAAGTGCCCGCAGTACGTTCTCGGGATCGTTGTGGATCGCGCGCAGCAAGGCTTTGGCAGGGCCGGTGGGGTCGCGTCGTCCCTGTTCCCAGTTGCGTAATGTGCCAACCTGCACGTCAAGTATCTGAGCGAATTTGGCCTGCGATAGTCCCGTCATGGCGCGGACATCTTTCACCTTCACTGCATCTACGTGGAATTCACGCGAAGGCGACCGTTCGCCGCGAGTAATCTCGCCCATCTGCTCCATGCTTTCGACGAGTTGTGCGAAGAGATTGTTGTCCATCATTTCCACCTTTCTTTGATTGCCCGTAGCTGCCTCTTCTGGCCCGCTGTGAGATCGTCTTGAACGCCCTTCCTGTAGATCAGCAGTAGCCGAATCTGGTCTGCCTCATCCACGAAGTAGTAGATCACCCGAACGCCACCGCTTTTTCCTTTGTCGGCCACTGCCCATCGCATCTTTCGCAGACCGCCGGTCCCTTGAATCAGGTCTCCGGCGAGGGGCTGGGCGATCAGGAATTGTTGGAACCCGGCGTAGGCTTCGTCGGGCATCAGCTTGTGAAGCTCTGCCGTGAAGATCGGGGTTTCGACAAAGATCATGTGGCGAGATGCTACGTCAATGGCGTATGTACGTCAATGGCGTACCTAGACGCGCCAGGCAGATGCGGTGGAACTGCCCGTCGGCCGACTTGGCCTTCTTCAGAGGTCTCGGCGATTTTCGTTGATGCACGCGAAATCGGTCCAACGAATGCGCCAAGCCGCGCCGCTACCGG
>JBATAQ010000255.1:0-3725 GCA_049661925.1 Dokdonella sp. | reverse complement strand
GGGCGATGGCGCGGACTTCCATATCGTCGTCCTTGGTCGACGCATCGCGGAATGCGGCCAGGATGCGATCCTCGAACTCTTCGAGCTGGCTGACGTATTCCTCATTCTCGTTGCTGGCCATGGCGGTGCGCACTTCGGCGTAGAACTTGCGGATCGTACCGGCGACCGTGCCGCTGTCCGCCGGTTCCTTGCCACTTGCAGCGACCTGGCGTTGAAGGTCTACGATGATCGCGCCCTTGGTGGTGGCCATACGCGTGAACAACTGGCGCAGGTCCGGTCGTACTTCCGGCGCGGCTTCTTCGTAGAAATTCTTGCCGTCGACAAGAACTTCGATCAGGTCATTGAGCTTGGAAAGGTCATGGGTCATTGCGGGTCTCCGAATAATGATTGCGACCTGGATCATGATCGGCGAGGTCGCAGCGAATGATTGCCGTGGTGGCACCTTCGCATGCGAACGGGTGCTTTCCACCGTCTCACGGATGCATTCATTCATGCACCGTCGCGTTGCGGTTCACAACGTAATCACGTCGATGAATCAATCCGCCGTGGTGGTTCAGGCGAGAACGTTCACCGCTCGGAATGTCCCGAAGCGAAACCGTCGCGTCGCGTGAACAGGCCGGGTCGAATCAAGTCGAGGAAGGCACGCGCTTCGGCGGACAGGTATTTACCCTTGCGAATCACGACACCGTAGCTGCGCTGCGGAAAATACTCGCGCAGGTTGCGCGTCGCGAGCGTGCTGCGATCGGCATCGCTGATGCAAATGCCGGTGACGATCGAGATGCCCAAGCCCATCGCGACGTACTGCTTGATGACTTCCCAGCCACCGACTTCGATGGCGACGGTGTAAGGCACGCGGCGTTGTTGAAAGATCAGATCGACCAGGCGATACGTGGTCAAGCGCTTGGGCGGCAAGATCAACCCGAAGGGCGAAATATCGGCCAGCGTGATTTCGTCCTTGTCGGCGAGCGCATGGCCGAGTGGGGTGATCAGCAACGGATCAAAGTGGTAGAGCGGTTCGTACGAAAGATCATTCGGAACGTCCAGCATCGAGCCGACCGCGAAGTCGACCTGGTCCGAACGCAGCAAGGCCATTCCGTCGCTGCCGGTGACGTTGTGCAGGTTGAGATGCACGTCGGGTCGCGCTTCGCGGAATGCGCTGACCATGGCCGGCAACAGGTACTGGATGGTTGAATTTCCACACGCGATGTTGAGTTCGCTGGCAGTGAGGTCGGTGGTAACGGCGCGGAAGTTCTCGTCGATGGCGTCGATACCCTCGACCAGCGGCTGGGCCAGGTCGAACAGCAACTGGCCTTCGCGCGTCATCGCCACGCGACGACGGCGGCGCTCGATCAAGACCACGCCCAGCTCCTTTTCCAGCGAGGTCAGTTGCAGTGAGATCGACGGCTGGGACAAGAACAAGGCCTCCGCCGCGCGCGCCAGTGTGCCGAGCTTGGCGATCGTGCAAAAAGCGCGCAGTTGCTTGATGCGATTGCCCTTGTAGTAAAAGCGCGGTGGTGCAGGCTGGTCTGGCTTGGCCGGTTTTCCGACGCGTCGTGCTGAACTTTTTGCTGCGCTGCGGCGCGAGATTTCCGTCGATTCAGCCCGCTTTCTGGTCACCATGACTAGTCCAATCAGTAACTTGCGCGAACATTAACATAGTCAATTGTAACGATTGAAACATTTGTTTTGTCAAACGTATGGGTAACGACATACGCTGCACCTCCATTGAATTGGTAGTGCATGCATGTCCGTTTTGATCCAAACGCCTTCATCTCCGACTTCAGCCCAAGCCGAAATCCTGACCGACGAGGCGCTCGCCTTCCTCACCGATCTGCACTGCCAGTTCAACGCGCGCCGTCTGGCCTTGCTGGCGGCGCGCAAGCAGCGCCAGTCGAAATTCGACGCTGGCGAATTGCCTGATTTCCTCGCTGAAACGCAGTCGATTCGCGAAAGCGACTGGAAGGTCGCGCCGATTCCGAAGGTGCTGCAAGACCGCCGCATCGAAATTACCGGCCCGGTGGATCGCAAGATGATCATCAACGCGCTCAATTCCGACGCGAAGGTGTTCATGGCCGACTTCGAGGATTCCTCGTCGCCGACCTTCGCCAACCAGATCGATGGGCAGGTCAACCTGCGCGATGCCAACGCCGGCACGATTTCGCTCGACACGCCGGAAGGCAAGCAGTACCGGCTAAATGACAAGCCGGCGGTATTGATGGTGCGTCCGCGTGGCTGGCATTTGTCCGAAAAGCACGTCGTCATCGATGGTGAGACCGCGTCCGCAGCGCTGGTCGATTTCGGCTTGTATGCGTTCCACAACGCGGCCACGTTGCAAGCGCGTGATCGCGGTCCGTATTTCTACCTGCCCAAGCTGGAAAGCCACCACGAAGCGAAGTTGTGGGACGACGTGATGGCAGAAGCGGAATCGGCGCTGGGTCTGCCTGGCGGATGCATGAAAACCACGATCCTGATTGAAACGCTGCCCGCCGTGTTCGAGATGGACGAGATACTGCACGCGATGAAGACCCGCATCGTCGGTCTCAATTGCGGCCGCTGGGACTACATTTTTTCGTACATCAAGACGTTCCGCCGCCATCCCGATCGCGTGTTGCCGGAACGCGGCCAGGTCGGCATGGGCGTGCCGTTCCTCAAGGCCTATTCGGAACTGTTGATTCGCACCTGCCATCGTCGCGGTGCATTCGCGATGGGCGGCATGGCCGCGCAGATCCCGATCAGCAACGATGCCGCCGCCAACGATGCAGCGCTGGCCCGCGTGCGCACCGACAAGCAACGTGAAGCGCGCGCCGGTCACGACGGCACCTGGGTCGCGCATCCGGGCTTGATCCCGACTGCGGTCGCTGAATTTGATGCGGTTTTCACCGGACCAAATCAGCTCGATGTATTGCGCGAAGACGTCGTCGCCAATCGCGACAGCTTGATCGAACCTGCCAAGGGCACGATCAGCGCGGCCGGATTCGAAGCCAACATCGATGTCTGCGTGCGCTACGTTGCGGCCTGGCTCGATGGTCTTGGTTGCGTACCGATCAATCATTTGATGGAAGACGCCGCGACCGCCGAAATCAGCCGCGTGCAGTTGTGGCAATGGCTGCACAACGCAGGCACCCAGCTCGACGACGGCAGCGGCATCGACTTTGCGATGTTCGATCACGTGCTCGCCGGCTGCAAGCAACGCTTGCCCAACAGCGGCCTGCCCGGACAAGACCAGATCGACACCGCGATCGCGATGCTGCGCGACTGGAGCCACGCGGACGAGCTGCTCGACTTCCTGACCTTGCCTGCCTATCAACACCTCGCCTGATTCGTCATTCGATTCCTTCTGCTGCGCCCCGATCCAACACCGCCAAGGATTACGCCATGAGCAACAACACAACCTCGATGCCCAGTGCCGAACAGATCGCCAAGGACTGGGCCACCAATCCGCGCTGGGTCGGCATCAAACGCAACTACAGCGCCGCCGATGTGGTTCGCCTGCGCGGTACCGTGCATGTCGAGCATTCGCTGGCGCGCATCGGCGCGGAAAAGTTGTGGAAGTCGCTCAACAACACGCCGTTCGTCAATGCACTTGGCGCGTTGACCGGCAACCAGGCGATGCAGCAGGTCAAGGCCGGACTCAAGGCGATTTATCTGTCCGGCTGGCAGGTTGCCGCCGATGCGAATCTGGCCGGGCAGATGTATCCCGATCAGTCGTTGTACCCGGCCGATTC
>JBATAQ010000254.1:0-4244 GCA_049661925.1 Dokdonella sp. | reverse complement strand
CCGGTTTGTTCTCCGCATTTCGTGTCGGTGGCAGCGGAGTCGCCGATCAGTTGCGTGACGGCACGCGCAGCGTCACTGGTGGCGCGTTCGCCCGCATCAGTCGGGTGCTGGTAATCGGCGAGATTGCGCTGTCGTGCGCCTTGCTGATCAGTGTCGGCACCCTGGTCCGCGGGATCTCCGCGCTCGATGATGTCGACCTTGGTTTCAAGGAAGCGCATTTGCTCAGCGCGCGGATCGTGTTGTCGGACAAGGTCTATCCGACAGCGGCAGAGCAGACCGGGTTGTACGAGCGGCTCGGCGAACGACTGCGCGAAGATCCCGACGTCGTCGCGGCAACGGTCGGCACCGCAATGCCTGGAACCAGCTTCAACGAGATCCACAACGTGTTGCCGAATGGGACCGTTGCCGGTGACGGCCCGTTGCCGCGTGCGAGCTATGGCGCTGTCGATGATCATTTCCTCGACACCTATGCGATCAAGCTGGAGCAAGGTCGTTTCTTCGACAGTCGTGACAGCGCCAGCGGCCCGCGCGTTGCCGTGGTCGATCAGCAATTCGCTGATCGCTACGGTGCCGGCGAAGGCGTTCTTGGTCGCCAGTTCCGACTCGATCCGCGCGACCAAAAAGGCGCCATGGTTACCGTCATCGGCGTCGTCAGTCGGCTCAAGCTCGAAGGGCCCATGGACCCAACCTTGCCGGCAATGCTGGTGCCGCTGCGCCAATCACCGTTCCGTATCGCCAGTGTTGTTGTGCGCACGCGCGGCGAGCCGCTGGCATTCAGCGCTACGCTGAGCGAGATCATGCGCAAGGTCGATGCGGATACACCGCTGTACTGGATTCGTGACTTCCCCGCCGTAATGCAGAACCAGACCATCGGCGAACGCATGGTCGCGCAGAGTTTCAGTGTGTTCGGAGTAATCGCGCTGTTGCTGGCCGGCGCGGGACTGTATGGCGTGGTCGCCTTCAGCGTCGCCCAGCGCACGCGCGAAATCGGCGTACGTCGCGCCCTCGGTGCACCGAACGCGAAGATGCTGCGCAGCCTGTTCGGTCGCACCGTGATTCAACTCGGCATCGGCCTCGGCGCAGGACTACTCGTCGGCATTCCGTTTGCGCAAATGCTCAGCGGAGCGCTGCCGGGAATGGCCACCAGCAACACGCCGATCGTGTTGATCGTGGTCGGCGTGCTGATTCTCGCCGCCCTGCTCGCCGTCATCGTTCCGACCCGGCGAGCGCTGAAGGTCGAGCCGATGGTGGCGCTGCGCAATGAATAGGAGTGAATGCCGTGATTCGTGATTTCCGTTTTGCCTTCAGGACCTTGATGCGCTCGCCGCTGTTCGCGGTCGCGACCATCGGCATGCTCGCGTTCGGGATTGGCCTCAGCGTGGCGATGGTCAGTACGGTGAGTGGCGTGTTGTTGCGTAGCCTGCCGTTTCCTGACAGCAATCGCATCGTCATGCTCAGCGCGAGCAGCGCCAGCCAGCATGTTGATCGCGCCAACCTCACTGCCGTTGAAGCGAAGCAACTGGCCGGTTCGACTCCGGGCTTCGATACGCTGGCGTATTTCACTTACTGGAGCGACACTCTGCAGGTCGATGGCCAGCGGCCGCGCGATGTCACCGCGCAGAAGGTCAGTGCGGACTTCTTCCCGGCCCTCGGTATGCGCGCATTGCTCGGGCGTACGCTCACTGCTGATGACGTGCGCGAGAACCACCCGGTTGCGGTGATTTCCTTCGACGAATGGCAGCGCAGTTTCGGCGGCAGTGCGGACGTCATTGGTCGCAACCTGCATATCGCCGGCTCGGCGCCTCTGCAGATTGTCGGCGTGATGCCCAAGGCGATCGACGTGTTCACTGGCGACACCGGAATCTGGCGTCCCATCAACGAGACCGATTTCCCGACCGACGGGACGCGCCAGCTCAACCAGCGCTATCTACTCATGATCGGGCGGCTGCATGCAGGAGTTTCCAACGCGCAGGCACTGGCCGCGCTCGATGCGCAGGCGACATCGATCCGCGCCGCACATGGTTTGACCCAGTCCGACTGGCGCTTCACCCCACGGTCCGTGCTCGACCTGCTGGTCGGTGATATCCGTGTCGCCTTGTGGGGCGCGCTGACTCTCGCCATGCTGATCCTGCTGATTGCCGCCGCGAATGTCGCGATCCTGATCGATGGCCGACAGGTTGCGCGACGCCACGAGCAGGCCGTGATGCAGGCAATCGGCGCGAGCCGCCAACGCATCTGGCGACGCCTGCTGTCGGAACTGCTGATCATCGCTGCTGTCGCCTCGGCAATCGGTATCGGCGTGGCGCAGGTCGGTATCGTGCTGCTGCGCGAATTCGCCCGCAACAGCGTTCCGCGCGTCGATGGCATCGTGATGGATTGGCGCATGGTCGGCGTTGCTTTGCTGCTTGGATTGGCCATGCCGCTGGTGGCGGTGATCAGCGGTAGTTTGCGCGTGCATGCGCAGGCCAATGAGGCGATCCGAAGTGGCGGACGCAACCTGCTCGGACAACGTCGACAGCACCGATTGTTGCCTGCTGCGGCGATGGCGTTGTCGACGCTGAGCCTGGTTGCCGCACTCGGCTTTGGCGCCGTGTTGTGGCAACTGCAAGGGGTGGATCCCGGATTTTCGGCCAACAACGTTCATGCCTTGCAGCTGTTTCGTGGAACTCCGCGCGCCGAGTGGAACGGATTTGCCGAGCAGATGCAGAGTCGACTGGCGACGATTCCCGGCGTGCAAAAAGTCGCCCTGACGAGCAGCGCTCCGTTGTCGGTGATCGGTCCGAACCGGCTCGACCTTCGGGTTGCTGGTCGCGCCGAGAGCGAGCCGATGCAGGTCGCCTTTCGACGAGTGTCGCCGGGCTATCGTGAATTGCTCGATATCCCCCTGCTGGCCGGCAGGGATTTCGCGGCAAGCGATCGGGAGGGCAGCGAGTCGGTCGCGATCATCAATCGTGCCGCGGCCACGCGAATTTTTGGCGATGCGTCGCCGCTCGGTCAGCAAATCGAACTTCCACTCGCGCGTGATCAGTGGACTTCCTGCCGTGTCATCGGTGTTGTCGATGACGTGCGCAACGAGGGTCTGCGCATGCCGACCGCACCGGAAGTGCTGGTTCCGTTTGCGCAGGCGCCGGCCGTTGCGATGACCTTCCTGGTGCGCAGCGATGGTGCGTTGGCCGGCATCGATCCGCAGATGGCCGATGCCCTCGGTGTGATCGATCCCCGGCAAACCATCACCCGGCAATACGGGTTGGCAGACGATCTCGCCGCCGAACTCGCTCCGGCACGATTCTTCGCGCGCACCGTTGGTGGCTTTGCCCTCGCCGCGCTGCTGCTGGCGATGCTCGGCGTGTACGCGGTCGCCTCATTGCGTCAGCAGCAGCGGGTCGGCGAGCTGGGACTGCGCCTGGCAATGGGTGCTGCGCCGCGAGCGCTGGCCGCATCGATTCTCGGCGACAGCCTGCGCGTCAGCGCGCCCGGTGTCGTTGTCGGCCTGATTGCTGCCGGGCTGGCGATGCGCGCACTGCATTCACAGTGGGCGGGCATCGAGCAAGTCCAGCAATCGGCACTGATCGCCGCCGGTCTGATCGCCATGTCACTGGCGGCCATTCTTGCGGCCGTGCTTCCTGCCTGGCGCGCGGCGCGCGTCGACCCGATGACCGCGCTTCGCAACGACTAAGGGGACACGACATGTTCTCCAATTTCAGATTCGCGTCGCTTTCCTTGCCGGCTCGACGCAACGCTCGTCGCGATCATTCCAAGCCGCCACGCACTGCGCATCGATCCCATGGTTGCACTACGTCACGAATGAGGCCACCCAATGTTTGATCAACTGACTCAGAATATTCAATACGCCGTCCGCCAGTTGTTGGCGCGGCCGGTTTTCAGCGTGTTCGCGGTGCTGTCGTTGGCCATCGGCATTGCTGCCGTAACCACGCTGTTCAGCGTCACCAACACGTTTCTGCTCGCGCCGGTGCGTGGCACCGGCGCGCCGCAGCAATTGGTCGAGCTGAGTCGTAACGACGATCACGGAAGCTATCAATCATTTTCCTACCCGGACTTCCTGGACTATTCGGTTCGCGCAAAATCCTTCGCCACGTTGATTGCCTACAAGCTAGAAGCGCTGAACGTCACGACCAGCGCCGAGCCGCAGCGGGCGACCGGGATGGTCGTGAGTGGAAATTATTTTGATGGCCTGCAAGTGAAGGCTGATCAAGGTCGCTTGCTGAGCACTGATGATGATCGTA
>JBATAQ010000253.1:0-3288 GCA_049661925.1 Dokdonella sp. | reverse complement strand
CCACCGTGCATCAACGCCGACAGTGCCGCGAGGCGATCAGTGAGGTTGTTGGCTTGCTCGAACTGGCTTTGCGCGAGATCAAAGTGACCGCCACTGCAACGCACCAGCAGCGCCAGGCAACGGTTGCGCAGACGACGCCGAGATTGCGCGAGCGCAGATTGACCATGGCAATCGGCGTGCGCATGCCAAGTCTCCAGCAGCGCCGGTTCCAGCACGTTGGCGAGTTCGCTTTCCAGTCCATTCCGCGCCGCGTGCACGGCATCGGTATCGATGGCCTGCATGCCTTCGACCAGTGATACCTCGTCGGGAACCGTCAGCAATTCGGCAACCAGCATCGGGTCATGGTCGCAGTGTTCCAGCGCATCGCGCAATGCGTCAGTCCAGCACGCCATCGCGTCGTCGCAGGCCTTGCCGGCAAGGATCGATGCGAACAGGCGGCGGGCCAGCGTGTCGGCCGCGAACCAGCGATTGAAGCCGTCGTTCTCGTGACGAATCAACACGGCCAGGTCCGATGCCGGCTGTTCGCAAAGCAGTCGCACCGGTGCCGAGTAGCCGCGCAGCAATGACAGGACGGGCGTGGATTCGATGTCGATGAATCGCCACGTCGCCTGCGCCTGATCGAGCAGCAGCACACGCTCGTCTGACGTTGTCGTGGATTCGCCGTAGAGCCGCAGTGGTATGCGTCGGCCGTCTTGCGCGAACAAGGCGATGCTCACCGGCAAGGGCAAGGCATGTTTGTCGGACTGGTCGGGAGTCGCGGCCGTGTGCTGCGTCAATTCAACAACGAGAGTCTTGCTCGCCGAATCGTACTGGTGTTCAACGCTCAGCGTCGGAGTGCCCGCTTGCGAATACCAGGCCAGCCAAGCGCTGAGATCGGTGTCGTTCGCGTCGGCGAGCGCGGTGAGAAAATCTTCGACCGTTACTGCCTCGCCGTCGTGGCGGTCGAAGTAAAGATCCAGTCCGCGTCGAAAGCCATCGCGACCAAGCAGGCTGGCCAGCATGCGAACGATTTCCGCGCCTTTTTCGTAGATCGTCGTCGTGTAGAAATTGTTGATCTCGCTGTAACGGTCGGGCCGCACCGGATGCGCCAGCGGGCCGCCGTCTTCGGCAAACTGCACGCGCCACAATTGGCGCACATCGCCGATCCGACGCCGCGTGCGTGCGGCGACATCGGATTCAAACTCCTGTTCGCGATAGACCGTCAAACCTTCTTTCAGGCATAGCTGGAACCAGTCACGACAGGTGACCCGGTTGCCGCTCCAGTTGTGGAAATACTCATGGCCGACCACCGCCAGCACATGGCGAAAATCGTCATCGGTGGCTGTGTTCGGTGCTGCCAGCAAGTACTTGCTGTTGAAAATGTTCAGTCCCTTGTTCTCCATCGCGCCGGCAGCGAAATCGTGGGTGGCGACGATGTGGAAAACATCGAGGTCGTAGTGGCGACCGAAGCGTTGTTCGTCCCATGTCATGGAAGATTTCAGGCATTGCATGGCCCATTCGCATTGGCCGATCGCATCCGCCTCGGCATGGATGACCAGGCGCACCTGGCGACCATCGGCGCCGTGGTGCACGTCTTCAATGGACTCCAGCTTTCCGGCGACCAGCGCGAACAGGTAGCTCGGTTTCGGGAACGGATCGACGAAGCGCACCCAATGACCGTTGTCGTCGGACTGTCCGCGATCAACCTCGTTGCCATTCGCCAGCAGCACCGGATAGCGCGAGCGGTCGGCGCGCAACGTGACGTCGTACTTCGCCAGCACGTCGGGCCGATCAGGGAACCATGTGATACGGCGAAAGCCTTCCGCTTCGCACTGGGTCAGCAGGAAACCAGCGTCGGCACTACCACTGAGGTACAGACCCTGAAGTTTCGTATTGGTGGATGGGTTGATGCTGCTGCGCGTTTCGACCAGCGCCTTGTCGCCGAGGCCCTGGATGCGCAGGCCATGTTTGGAGAGCTGAAAATGTCGGCCATCGGCAATTTCGCCATCGACCTTCAGTTCCAGTAGTTTCAGATTTTCGCCGTCCAGCCACAGGTCCGCGTCGGGTTGCGCGGGGTCGCGTTGCAGGTGCAAACGTGCCGATACCACGGTGCAATCGGCGGCCAGTGACATATCGAGTTCGACCATTTCGACTCGCCATGCAGGTGGCTGATAGTCGTGGAGAAAGATAAGTGACTTGGCGGTGTTGGTGCTGGTTTCTGACATGGGCAGGGCGGCTGGCGCGTGATCGCGGCGGGCTGGGAAGTGGCCGGCCACGCTATCACGCGAAGTGATCACGCGTTACCGTTGCCGCCTTATTCCCGCACACCTCCCGGAGGGTTCATGGTTCCCGACTTCGCCGATGTCGAACGCGCCGCGCGCCGCATTGCGCCGTACATCGCGCAGACGCCGGTGCTGCATTCGACCAGCATTGATGTGCTCGCCGGTGCGGAAGTGCATTTCAAATGCGAAAACTTCCAACGCGTCGGTGCCTTCAAGTTTCGCGGGGCAAGCAATGCGGTGTGGTCGCTTGACGAGGCAATCGCGAAGAACGGCGTCGTCACTCATTCTTCCGGCAATCACGGCGCGGCACTCGCTCTCGCGGCACGCACGCGCGGGATCGCGGCGCATGTGATCGTGCCCGAGGGCGCGGTGCCATCGAAAGTTGCCGCGATCAGTGCATTCGGCGCGACCGTGCATCGCTGTGCACCAACCCAGGCCGCACGCGAGGCGATGGCCGATCAGGTTGCCGCGCGAACCGGCGCGACGCTGATCCATCCGTACACCAATCCCGACGTGATCGCCGGGCAGGGCACCGCCGCGCTGGAACTGATCCGTGAGCACGGCCCGTTCGACGCGATCGTCGCTCCGATCGGCGGTGGTGGCCTGCTGTGCGGCACGGCCATCGTTACCCGCGCCTTGTTGCCGAATGCCAGCGTGCATGGCGCCGAACCCGGCGGTGCCGATGATGCGGCACGCTCGCTCGCCGCCGGCAAACGCATTGGCGATTTCACGCCTGACACGATCTGCGATGGTCTTCGCGCCTTGCTCGGCGAAATCAACTTCGCGCTATTGCAGCAGATGAAAGTCGCGGTACTCACCGTCAGCGATGCTGAGACCATATCCGCGATGCGGCTGATCTTCGAGCGCTTGAAAATCGTCGTCGAACCATCCTGCGCCACCGTACTGGCGGCGGTCTTCAAGCATCGCGACCTGTTCGCGGGCAAGCGCGTCGGGTTGATCCTGTCAGGCGGCAATGCCGATCTGGATCACCTGCCTTGGCAGGTTTGACGATCGGTTTGCCCCCCCC